>DAOUMT010000245.1:0-5618 GCA_034409195.1 Dehalococcoidia bacterium | reverse complement strand
GGTGCCAGCAGAAGACCAGAAGAGCATAGAGATTGGAGAGGTTGCCAAAGGCTTGAATCCTAAATATATCTTTGCGGATGATGTGATGGGCAAACGTTTCAAGAGTAAGATATCTAAAAGTGACCTTGAATTTTGGAATCTGTAACTAGTTAACATAATTTCTGTCCTTCCCTCAAAAGAGGATATAGGGGGATTGCATCACATTCATTCTGAGCTATCGAATGGTTTGCCCTGCGGTTCCTAGTGCAGCCGCGTCCTATTACTTAATAACTCGTCCCTTGAGGAAACTTCCCGAGCCTGCCACACATAAAGTATTGAAAACAAGCCGATTCACGGGGAGAGGTACTGCACCCATGCGCCATTGAATGAACTCAATTACGACGCCTGCTTCATTAACAGTATCCAGGTAAGCATACTCCACCGTAAAGCCGATATCTTTTATCGTCCCTCTTTGCAGGACGCCTATTCCCAGCTTCTGACAGGCGTTCAATCTCTTCTCAATATCCTGTACCATGAAACCAAGATGGTGCACCCTCCAGGGAGATTCCGCAGGGTGATTGAGGTGGATGCTTTCGCCCTCCGCCACTTGAATCAATTCCAATTGTATAGGTCCTGTGTAAGCCAGAGCTATCCTCAGCAGCGGATGGACCTCTTTGCCTTTCTCGATACAAGGCTCGGGCCTCTCATCCAGCAGCATCCACGGCCGTACACCCAGAGTATCCCTGTAATACGATACAGCTTTATCTACGTCTTTCACCACGTAGCCAATCTGCCCCAGCCTGGGGAGCTTCAGCTTCTTCTTAACTGACTCCGGCACTATTTTTCCTCCCCCAGTTCCAGTATTATATTACTTGGAGGCTTGAGGCTTTTGCAACTCTTCAACCGGTCTGGCATCCCCCCTTTCGGAAAGGGATTAATGAAAATATGAGTGTGCGAATCGAGATTCCGCCCATTTTACGCCATCACACCAATGGCGTGACCACAGCCGAGGTTAAGGGCAGCACTGTCGGCGATTGCCTCAACTCTTTTGTTAAACAATACCCCGGCACCAGGAAACGGCTGTTCGATAAGAGCGGCAAGTTGCTACGTTATGTAGAAATTTATGTCAATGGTGAGACTGCTTATCCTGAGGAGCTGGCCAGGCAAGTAAATGATGGGGATGAAATATCCATAGTATATCTCATAAGCGGAGGTTGATGGGGAAAATGAAAGGAATTACCAGAAAATTTCTGAGGGTAAATCTCTCAGACGGGAAAACAGGGGAAGAAGCTATACCCGAGCAGGTCGAAACAGATTTCGTAGGCGGCAGGGGCTTCGGCATCCATTATCTCTACCGCGAATTAGCCCCCAAAACCGATCCCCTGGGCGAGCACAATAAGATGATATTTGTGGCCGGGCCGCTGGCCGGGACCACCGCCCAGGCGGTGTCCCGCTGGATGGTGTACACCAGGAGCCCTCTGACTGGAGCCTTGGCCCGTTCGGTGGCCGGGGCGGACTTCGGAGCCTAGATAAAGTTTGCCGGGTACGAGTTCATTCTGGTCGAGGGCAAAGCAGAAAGGCCGGTCTACATACATTTGACCAGAGACGCCTGCCGAATCGAGCCTGCCGATGAGCTGTGGGGCAAGGATACCGAAGCGACTCAGGAATGGCAGACCCAGCGCCATGGCTTGAACACTCGAGTGGCCTGCATCGGCCCTGGCGGGGAAAACCTGGTGAAGTATGCCGCCATCGTCACACAGCGGAGAACCGCCTCTCGCTGCGGCGTTGGCGCGGTGATGGGTTCAAAGAAACTTAAAGCGATAGCCATCAATGCGGAACGTAATTTACAACTCGCTGACCCGGAAGGCTTCCAGAAACTGGTGAAACAGCAAATTCAAACTATGATGGCGAGCAAGGCTTTTCAGTACCATAGGGAAATGGGGACGACCGGCAACCCGGAAAATACCAGTGAGCTGGGTATATTCCCAACGAAAAACTCCCGCTACGGTCGGCTGAATAACTATGAGAAACTGACGAGCGAAGAATATCTGAAGCGCAGGATAGGACAGTTTGGCTGCTATAGCTGCGCCGCCAGGTGTGGTAAAATTCACCACGTTACAAAGGGGCCTTATGCGGGAGCGCAGAGCGAAGGGCCTGAGTATGAAAGCATCTGGGCTTTCTCCGGCCCTATAGAGAACTCCTATCTGGAAGCGACCATAGCTGCCGACCAGATATGCGATGACCTCGGAATCGATACCATCAGCACAGGAAATACCATCGGCTTCGCCTATGAGCTCTATGAGAAGGGGCTGCTGACCAAAAAGGACACCGACGGGCTTGAGCTTAAATACGGTAATCATAAGGCTATGGTGGAGCTGGTCAAGAAGATAGCCAGGCGGGAAGGAATCGGCGACCTGCTCGCCGAAGGCACGATACGGGTTGCAGAGAAGATTGGCAAGGGAGCGGAGTTCTTCGCTATCAACGCCAAAGGACTCGAGCTGCCAGCCTATGAGCCGAGAGGCTCCAAGAGCCTGGGTTTCAATTACGCTACCAGCAATATCGGGGGCAGCCACAGCTACGGCTACGCTACTCAGGAGGTCTTCGGCGCCTCTTTCCCCAGGAGAGTAGACCGCTTCGCCGAAGAGGAAAACGCAGACATAGTGATATTTAATCAGAACAACGTAGCCGTGGGCGAGCTGGGTATTGCCTGCGCCTTTTCCCGGGGCTGGTTCCCTCAAGTCTACGATAAGCTGCTGATTGCAGCCACAGGCATTGATAAGATTGCCGAGAGAGGTTACCTGGTGCGTGTGGGGGAGAGGATTGTTAACCTGGAGCGGGCCTTCATTGTGCGCGAAGGCTTCCGACGGAAGCAGGATACCTTACCGCAGAGAATGCTCAGCGAGCCCCTGCACACTAGGGGAGCGCCTGGAGAAGGGCAGATGATTAGGAACCTGGACAAATTCCTGGACCGCTACTACGAGCTGCGGGGATGGACGCCAGAGGGCATACCCTCTGCTGAAAAGCTAAACGAACTGGGGCTGAACTATGCGGCAAAGGACATGGCTCAATATCACAATATCAAGGCCACTTGAGGAGGCACATGTTTACGCGCACCCCCGGCAACGACAGCAATACTGCAGCTGACGAGGTTATTCGCTGCGAGAAACTGACCAAACGATACACGGACGGCAACATCCTGGCTGTGGACCAGCTCGATTTGTCGGTGTATCACGGGGAGATCTTCGGGTTGCTGGGCCCGAACGGCGCGGGCAAGACGACGACCGTAGGCATGCTCACTACCCTGGTCATCCCGACCGGCGGCAAGGCCATTGTAGCCGGTATCGACGTGATGGCGCAGCCAGCGCTGGTCAAGCAAATGAGCGGCGGCGTAGCACAGACCAATAACCTGGACCGCTCTCTGACAGTGTGGGAGAACCTGTACTACCACGGCCGCTTCTTCGGGATGAACGCCAGGGAGTCCCGTTCAGCAGCAGATGAGTCTCTGGTAAGGTTTCGCCTCGCTGAACGAGGTAAAGCAGACGTGATGGCTATCTCAGGAGGCATGGCGAAGCGGCTGATGGTGGCGCGGGCACTGCTGCATCATCCGTCAGTACTCTTCCTCGATGAGCCCACGGCAGGCCTCGACCCTCAGGCCCGCATCGCCCTCTGGGAGATACTCGAAAAACTGCATGCCGAGGGACAGACCATCCTGCTGACCACGCACTATATGGAAGAGGCCGATGCACTTTGCGACCGATTGGCCATAATGGATCACGGCCACCTCCTGGCCATGGACACTCCGAAGAATCTCAAGAAGTCGGTCGCTGCAGATACCATCGTGACCGTGTCAGCCAGCGGCGACCTCGATGCCCTGGCCCGGCTCCTTCAGGAGCGGGTTGAGGGGGCAACCAAGAGCCAGCGACTGGATGCCACCATTCAATTACACGTCAAAGGCACAGCAGGTGTGCTGCCCAGGGTGGTCGCAGTCGCCGAGCAGGGAGGCTACAAGATCACCGACCTGTCCATAGCCGAGCCTACACTTGAGACCGTCTTTATCAATCTGACTGGAAAGGAGCTGCGAGACTGATGGCTACCCTAGCTTCACCTACTAACCGCCCGTCTATACCCATACGATCCCCGGGGGCTGCCAGCCGCATCGCCTTCGGGGCGCTGCTGTTACGAGACCTAACGGTGTTGAAAAAGAACCTGGGCATATTCGTGGCACGCACGATAATTCAGCCCTTCCTCCTGGTATTCGTTTTTTTGTACGTGTTCCCTGAGATCGGCCAGGGCATCGGCGGAGGCTCCGGCCTCGCCGGCGAATCCGCGTTCGCTGCCGTTCTGGTTTCCGGCGTAGTGGGCCTATCGATTATGTTCCAGGGAATCCAAGCAGTGGCCCTGCCTCTGGCCAACGAGTTTGGCTATACCAAAGAGATCGAGGACAGAGTGCTAGCGCCTCTGCCGGTATCGCTGGTTGCCATCGGAAAGGTGCTGGCCGGAGCCATCCAGGGCCTGATCGCTGCGGCCATCGTGTTCCCGATTGCCTATGCTATTCACGCCAGGGGCGTGGAAGTACATCTGGCCGTGCACTGGCCCCTCCTGATTACGCTCATCCCGCTCACTTCTATTATGACCTCCAGCCTCGGCCTAGTGCTGGGGACTCGCATCCAGCCGCGCAACATAGGAATGATGTTCGGGTTTATTGTGCTGCCCATAACCTTTCTCGGCGGCACCTATTACCCGTGGACAACGCTGTCGGCAATCAAGGTTGGAGGATTCCCCTGGCTGCAGGCCCTGGTCTGCATCAACCCCCTGATCTACGTGACGGAGGGATTCCGGGCTGCATTGACCACCCAGTCACACATGCCGCTGTATGTGATCTATCCGGTTCTCGTAGCGTTCTGCATCCTGTTGCTCTGGTTCGGCGTCAGGGGTTTCTACAGGAGGGTTCTCAGCTAGCCGACAATGCTTTTCGGATAATCTGGCGAGCCAGGCGTTCCCCAATGAACCTTTTCTCTGTGAGTTCTCCAGCGAGGGCTTCGACGGCAGCCCACTGAGGTGCAGAGGTTAGTAAGTTCCTGGTATGCGTCGAGAGCCAGTTTACGAAGGCTCGTGCCTCTTTATCCTCGCCGAATAAGTACATAGCCGCATCATGGGCTATCGCCATATCGTCCTCGCAGCCGTTGCGGTATACACTCCCAGCCCTCAAACGTTCTGCTATAGCGCCGGCAAGCAAAACGATAATCAGCTTCTCAATCTGGGCGCGAAGCCGGCTGTTTATGGGTGCATCGGATTTAAAATCTGCCAGATTTCTGTACTCGCAGTGACCAAGAGTATGGTCAATTGGGTTCGGTATGATAGAAATGCAGGCCAATCTTCTGTGAACCAGATAGGAGGCCACGGCATGACCCGCCTCGTGGTACGCAGCTCGCTCCAATTTGGTCAAAGAAGTCTCGTTTTTCATGGCTCCGACCCTGGAAAAGCACTTCAACGCCAAGGATTTCCAACCTGTAATCATAGTATATTTTATGCATAAAAAAGTCACAAAATTTGGGGGAAAAGTGTTAAAAAAGGCTTACGTTTTGGCGAGTGAATTCCTATTCTTTCTATACCATTCTACCGACCGCGCTAGCATAGCG
>DAOUMT010000244.1:0-5999 GCA_034409195.1 Dehalococcoidia bacterium | reverse complement strand
TAAGACAGCCGTAGCTCAAGTGAAGCTGATGACGGGCAAGGGCGCTATAATCGTCAACGGTAAGCCCCTGGAGGAGGTCTTCGGGCTTGAGCGGCTGCAATCTACTATCCTAGAGCCGCTCAAGGTCACTGATAACTCTAATAAGCTCAGTGCGGTAGCCAAGGTAACGGGCGGTGGTATAGCGGCGCAGGCCGGAGCTATCAGTCATGGTATAAGCCGTGCTCTGGTCAATATGGATGAAAGCCTCAAGCCGCAGCTTCGCAGCTATGGATTGCTTACCAGGGATTCACGGGTTAAGGAGCGAAAGAAATACGGGCTGAGAAGGGCTCGAAAGGCGCGCCAGTACAGAAAGAGATAACCCTCATAAAATCCCATACAATATAGCTTGTGCGGCAGAGCTTGTCCGTTAAGGCCTGCGACGAATGGTTTGACTTCGGAGCAAAAGGAGCACGCTGGTATTGGACATCGGCGAGGTAAGTAGAAATACAAAGATTCTGATAAATGGCGTCCCCTTTGCTGTCGAAGATGTGAAATTCGTCAAACCTGGCAAAGGCCGCGCAATGTATTATCTCAAGATGCGCAACCTCTTCGATAGCACTACTCGAGAACAGACGTATCATTCCGGAGACAAGGTTGAAGAGGTCGGTGTCAGCAGCAGCGACATGCAATATCTTTATAGAGAGGGTGACAATTACGTATTTATGGATAATGAGACCTTTGAGCAGCACTCCGTGCCCAAAGGGCTGCTCGGTACAAAGAGCCAATTCCTCAAGGAGGGCCTGGTAGTCACCGTCTCAGTGATGGAGGGCAAGGTTCTTGAGGTAGCCCTCCCCAAGTTCGTCGAACTAGTGGTGGTGAAGGGTGCCGCCAGCACCAAAACCGATACAATCACCGCTCAGTCTAAGATGGTAGAACTTGAAACAGGGGGCATCCTGGCAGTTCCTCCCTTCATCAAGGAGGGAGACATTGTTAAGGTGGACACACGCACCAATACCTATGTTGAACGGGTAACCACGAAAAAGTGAAGTGTGTGGACTATGGCCCGTGACGAATCTTTGCGCCTTTCCCGAATCAAGGCCAATCTCGAACGCCGGGCTCTTATCTATGATGCAATTAGAGCTTTCTTTAGCAGTGAAGGCTTCCTCGAAGTAGAAACACCTCTCCAGGTTCCCACAGTTGCTCCGGAAAAGTTTATTACCCCTTTTACTGTCAACGGCTGGTTTCTCTCAACTTCTCCAGAGATGCACATGAAGCGCCTCCTTGCCGCTGGCTATAGTAAAATCTTCCAGATTTGCCACTGCTTCCGCAAAAGCGAGCGGGGGCAACTGCACAATCCTGAATTTACCATGCTAGAATGGTATCGAGTCGGAGCCGACTACATGCAGATCATCCAGGATACCGAACGGCTGGTGCTTGACCTTGCCGGCAGGCTGGGTCCGGGGACTACGATTCGCTATCAGGGCAGAGAGATCGATCTTACCTTTCCCTGGCCCAGGATAACTGTGCGCCAAGCTTTTATGGATTCGGCAGGCTGGGACCCATTTGAGCGTCTTGACGAGGAACGCTTCGATGTTGACCTGGTCGAGAAAGTGATACCCAGCTTTGCGCAGAAGCGCCCCACTGTACTCATGGATTACCCTGTAGAGATGGCTTCTCTGGCGCGGGTGAGGAAGGGAAATCCGCCAGTGGCAGAACGCGCTGAAGTATTTATCGGCGGGCTGGAGCTAGCCAATGCCTACAGCGAGCTGAATGACCCTGCCGAGCAGGAGACGCGCTTCAGGCAGGAGATTGAGGCATTGGAGCGAGAAGGGAAATACGGTATCGCCCTGCCGACGAAGTTCCTTGATTCTCTGTCCGATCTTCCTGAGTGTGGGGGTATTGCTCTGGGCATAGACCGTTTGGCCATGCTGTTTTGCGATGCAGTATCTATAGATGAAGTCATTCCATTTCCCTGGGAAATAGCATAGTGAATTAGTTTCGTCATTTCATCAGGTAGGGGCACGGCATGCCGTGCCCCTACCTTTTCACTGATCTATACACCAATGTTGAAATTTCCTCTTCGGCTGTGCATAATGAGTCATCTCTTGAAGTGTTATTCAGTGTTCGCGGAGGGCTGAAATGAGAGCAGCGGTGTTGGAAGGCAAGGGGAAGTTTGTAATAGAAGAAGTGCCGGAGCCTGTTCTAGAGAAAGACGAAGTGCTGATAAAGGTACAGTATTGCGGGATATGCGGGTCGGACTTGCACGTTTTCAAAGAGGGCGCAGGCGTAGGATTTGGCCACGAGTTCTCGGGAGACATCGCCGGCATGGGCCCGGATGTGAAGGGGTTGAGGATGGGGGAGAGAGTGGCAGTTGAACCCAATGTCTCCTGCGGCGAGTGCTTCTGGTGCCAGCGTGGCGAACTGGGCCTCTGCGAGCAATATTTTATTGCATTGGTGGGATATAAAGGCGCTTTCGCTACTTATGCTAAGTCTAAGTACAATTACCTTCATAAGCTTCCCGGAGGTCTGAGCTATGAAGAAGGGACCATAATAGAGCCCACGACGTGCGCTTTGCATGCCATCAAAGTGTCCGGAATGCAGAAGGGCGATGTCGTGGCTGTGCTCGGGCTGGGCCCCATCGGGCAGCTTGTAGCGCGAGTGGCAAAAGCCAAAGGTGCCAAGGCAGTGTATGCTTCTGAGGTTAGCCCACTGCGGCTCAAAATGGCAAGAGGTGCGCTGGATGAGGTCATAGACGTGAAAGCGACTAACCCTGTAGATAGAATTCTTGAGCTGACGGACGGGAGAGGCCCTGATATCGTCTTCGAATGCGCAGGAACTGCGGTGACAACGCAGCAGTCAATCGCACTGGTGAGAAAAGGCGGAACCGTAGTTATTGTGGCAATATGTTTCGAGACAGTTGAGTTGCCAGTCAGTAACATCAACCTGAGAGGACTAACAGTGAAAGGGTCGATGTGTTTTTCGCCGGGTGAATATGCTGCTGCCTTGAAGCTTATCAAGGACAAGAAGATAGATGTGGCACCATTGCTGAGGCGCAAGATGCCGCTGGCCAAAATCAACGAGGCGTTTGAGATGGCACTGCGTGGCGAGGGTGGGAAGATTCTGATAAAGCCGTAGACTCAAAAGGGGCATCCGCCTTCGGCGGATGCCCCTCGTGTTTACTTCTTGTGGAGCTCTACCAGGGTACTTCTTGCTTCTACTCCTCTATAGTCCGCGAAGCTCAGCACTGAGGGGTCAGTCCTCACATCGATCACTGCGGGCAATCCCGACTTGAAAGCCCTCTTGAGAGCGGGCTTGATTTCCTTCGCTTCTGTCACAAGCTCTCCGTAGGCCCCCAAGCTCTCGGCATATTTGTCGTATCTCACGTCTTCACTCAGTATAGAACAGGTCTCCCTGCACTCATTGAGCTGCTGGTCGTGCCTGACCATACCCCATTGGCAGTCATTGCTTACGACGACTACGATTTGCTTCTTGTGCCTCACTGCCGTGTCGATCTCGCTGGCATTGAGCAGGAAAGAGCCATCGCCTGTTACCACGATGACTTTTTTCTCCGGTTTTGCCGTTTTGACACCTATCCCGAAGGGTATGCCTCCACCCAGGTGCCCCAGCGAGCCACCCAGGGCATTTATGTAGCTGCGCGGCGAATTAGCGTGATACAGCGGCGTGACGTGAGCGTGGATATCCCCGCCGTCCATTACGATGACGGCATCGTCGCCCAGGAACTCGCTCACCTCTTTACCCAACCTCCTGGGGTCGATGGGTTTATTCGAGCTTGATGCCCCTGATGTCAGCGTATCCTGGATGGATTTGGCGATACTTTTTACGTTCTTCACCCACTCTGTTTCCCGGCGTTTCTTGCCGGAGGCTCGAAGCGCCTCTTGAGCTGCCTCGGTCATTTGGGTCAGGACAGCTCTAGCATCACCCCATATGCCAAGGTCGATGGGCCTATTTCTACCGATCTCCAGGGGCTCGATGTCTACCGAGATTACCTTTACACCAGGCGCATAAAAAGCGCCCTTGCCGTAGTTCAGTATCTCCTCGAACCTGACACCGATAGTGAGGAGCACGTCTGCTCCGGCAATACTCCCGAAATCATAGCCTACAGGTCCTCCGCACAGCGGGTGGTCATCCGGTATCCCCCCTTTCCCGCCTATGGCATAGCACACGGGAATCTTAAGGGATTCGGCGAACTTCACCAGCTCTTTCGAAGCGCCGGACCAGAGTATACCGCTGCCGATCAGGATGCCGGGTCTCTCGGCATCCAATAGCCATTTTATGGCTTTCTTGACCAGTTGAGGGTCTCCATAGGGGCGGGCGTCTGTTCTGTACCTCTCCGGTGGAACAATCGGAGCTTCCTTCTTATCTACTTCGAGCAGCAACAAATCATAGGGAATGTCTAACAACACGGGCCCTTTGCGTCCTGTGGTGGAGTATCTGAAGGCTGTGGCTACATATTCCGGCAAGCGTTCTGTGGATGTGGGGTAGCCTCTCCACTTCGTGATGGGGTGATACGTATCTCTGGAGTCGAATTCCTGGACAGCACCCTTGCCAGTATAGCAGAACGGCGTGGAGGTGCATATGGCGACAAGAGGTGCGCAGGCGTACCATGCCGCAGCGATACCCGCCGCCATATTGATAGCACCCGGTCCTGCCGTGACCATAGTCACCCCCGGCTCACCTGTGGCCATGGCATAGCCTGTTGCCGCATTTGCCACAGCCTGCTCGTGTCTCATATCTACGAACTGAATTCCTTCATCTATGCAGGCATCGTAAACCTCGCTCAGCTCACCGCTGAGGGTGAAGACGGTCTTAACCCTCTCATTCTTCAAAGCCTTGCCCATAAGTGTGCTTCCTTTAACCTTCGCCATTTCTACCCCCTCATATAGAAATTCAAATCAGAGGCTTAGATTTTGACTGATTTTGCCAATAGTATCTAACTTGGCACGGTCTAGTTTTTAAGTGGCAAGTTGCCCCACCCCCAAAAGCTTTTTAAGACTCAGCCAGCCGTTTCTTGAGGAAGTCGATGATTTTTACCGGGTATGGGTCAGTCTCGTTAAGCAGCGCCAGGTAATAGCTGACCCAGTCCCCGAAGAAGACAAGGCTCATCATCTGGCTCAGGGCGCTTTCTCCCCTGGCGTCAATTATTTCATGGCCGACCTTGGCATTACTCAGCATCTCGACAGTGAGCTTATATCGAATCAGGGTCCTGGGATGCAGTTTGGGGGAACGGAGTAATACTACGAAAAGCCTCTGCGCTAAGTCAGCCGGGAACTCGTAGCCTACCACAGCATTGTGGTTGAGCTCGGGAAATATCTCATAGAAAGCCCAGGCCTTGCTGTTTTCATTAATCTGCGTTTTCCATCGTTGTGCTGCTGTAGAGAGAAAACCTGCCCCATAGATGATCGCCAGATGGCTGTATAACCTGGTTGCCAGTTGTTTGGCGGCGTTAAGCTTCAACGGACAACTATCATCGATAGAGCTTTGCTGGTCCTTGAGAACCTGTACCATCTCCGATACATCTTTTGATTTGTCGCTTACAATGCCCAGCTTCTGGCAGATGCTGACCAGGGGTATGAAGCTGTGCGCCAGTGCGGCCCGGGGCGGCGCTTTGTAGTCGATGGTTAATACCGGAATATCGTTCTGCCCTGCAATGTCTTTTAACCTGCCGCCGGTCGTTATGGCCAGCTTCCTGGCCGGTGTTGCCAGCGCTTGATTGAATGCCGAAAGCGTCTCTTCGGTCATACCGGAGTAGCTTGAGGCAATGACCAGGGTTTTGGCATCAACAAAATACGGCAGGTTGTAATCACGGCATACCGAAATGGGCGTTTTACTCCCCAGTGAGGCCAGGCTGTTCAGCAAATCGCCCCCGATAGCGGAGCCGCCCATGCCCAGGATGACAACCTTGTCTACATTGGAATAGCCCTTGGGTAATTTGAGGCTCAGAGCCTGCTGCCATGCCTTGAGGCACTGCTCCGGCAGCTCGCGGATGCGCTCCCTCATGC
>DAOUMT010000243.1:0-12006 GCA_034409195.1 Dehalococcoidia bacterium | reverse complement strand
GATAAAAGCACTTATAGTTTCAGGAATAGCCGTAGCTGCAGGTATTACTATGAGCGCTAAACCCATCGGGCTAACATTAATAGAGCGTGAAAGATCACTCACCGACCCGACCATTTTTTCAGAACCCATGTACAATAGAAATACTGCTATTACAAGCTGGACTATGGCTATAGTTGTCTGATTACGCATGGTTTTAGGCACAATTTTGAGTAAGTAGGGTTGCTCCGCATTGTCTATGACCTCTGCCATTCTTCTTCTGTACATTAGCCACATATAGAACACAAAAGTACCTACAAAGATAAACCCGAAGATGTAATTCACAGCTTTAATGTGTACAATTGAGGGCACCAGGGTAAGGGGAAATAATATTGTGATAAACACATAAGGGATAATGAGGGTCTTGTCGATGGCCAGTACGGTGCTCTCCCTCTTTTTTATCAAATATCCTACCAGGACAGCCACCCCAACCAAGCCGTAGGATAGGCTTGAGACCATAAGGGGCTCCCCGAAGATTGTCCCGATGCCTATCGCTTCTCCTGACTTCTCAGTGTAGGCAAAGAGAGCGACTAAGATGACTATTAGTTCAGGTAAAGATGTGAACAAAGGAGAAAGGATAGCACTTACGAAAGACCCGCCGAGATGCAGTTTATAACCAATCCACTCAATAGCGTTTACGAAGGTCAGGGCGGCTACGAAGACTAAAGCCATAGAGCCCAATAATATTAGAATTGTATGAGACACTAATTACCCTATTCTTTCAACTCTTGATAGATACTTACAGCCGGTGCTATCCCTGGCCTTTCGGTCTATTGCAAAACGGTGTTATTATAACTCATAACCAAAGTTGATACTAAAATAGTTTTGTCATTTGCACAATTATTCCTGAGGCAAAGGGCAGCGCTTACTTCCCGGAATCAGGTTCCACCCCAAATTACTCAAGGATGAATCCTTGACTTTTTACAGATTCGGATAATAATAAAATGAAACACTTAAACAGACTTTCACTTTAACTGAAATGATTTAGCAAGCTATTTTAGGTGAACGTATGGGAATAAATATATGAGACGGCTGACACCTCACGTAACAAAAATGCTGGTTTATGGGCTATTAGTAGTTCTGGTCGTTCTGCCCTTCACAACATCGCACTCCTTAGCATCCTCGGTATCTGAAATCAGCTTGAGTAGCTCGGTGCAGGTTTCATTCCCGAATTCAATAACTTTTAATGTAAAAGCGAATAGCGGCGTCAATATCACGAAGCTCCGACTCCATTACATTGTTGATGAGCAGAACTATGCCAAAGTGGTTAGCGAGAGCTGGCCTCAGTTTACTCCATCAACATCTGTAGATACTCAGTGGGTCTGGAACATGGTGGAAAGCGGTGGGCTGCCGCCGGGGGCACAGGTAGAGTACTGGTGGACGGCTCAGGACGCGGCGGGCCACAGCGCGCAGACAGATACTTCGACAGTTTCTTTCGACGATAACAGATATAACTGGCAATCTATTACCACTGGGCCTATTACCATATTATGGTATAGTGGAGACAACCAATTTGCGAACGCACTCATGACTGCCGCCCAGGATGGTTTGCAGAGAATTCAGACTACTCTCGGCCTCACCCCCCAGGGTCACGTTCGAGTCTACATCTACGGGAGCACTAGCGACCTGCAAGGGGCTCTGCTTTTCGCGCAGCAATGGGAGGGTGGCGTGACATTCGAAGGTTTTAACATTATCGCCATTGGCGTAGCCAAAAATCAGTTATCCTTCGGCGAAGGAGCCATTCCCCACGAATTGACACACTGGGCTGTGCATCAGGTGACCTTTAACAACTATGGTGCCGGATTGCCCACCTGGCTGGATGAAGGCCTGGCTACATATATTCAGGGTTCCGTCCCCGATTATCAAGCAGCGCTTAATTACGCAATTAAAAACAACCAGTTGATATCTGTGCGCAGCCTGTCCAGTCCTTTCTCTGCGATACCAGAACAAGCCCTGATATCGTACGGGGAGAGCCAGAGCATCGTAACGTTTCTCCTCCAGACATATGGTAAGGATAAGATGGATCAGTTATTGAACGTATTCCATCAAGGCGCTGGATATGACGATGCACTCAAACAGGTCTATGGCTTTGATCAGGACGGCCTGGATGTTCTGTGGCGGCAGAGTCTGGGCATTAATATAGCACTTGATCTCCGTCAAGAGCTTGTAATGTTCGGGGCAAATCCAGTGCAGCTTTGTACGGCTGGAATCTGAACGAGGAACGGTAGATGTCGAAGCGGAGGCTATTTTGAGACATAAGCTATCTTTAGGGAACACAGCCCGTAGAGCAGTGTTGCTCTTGCTCTGCCTCACGTTGATTGCTCCAACAGCAATAGCTTGCCGTATCGGCAGTGGCGAAACGCTGAACTTGGCTAATAGCGGGCCAATCACGCTTGACCCGGCTCTGGCTGCTGATTCCACATCAGACATGTACATAATCCAACTATTCAGCGGATTGGTTCGGCTGGACCAGAATCTCAAGGTAGCGCCTGACATTGCTTCAAGCTGGGACATCAGCAACGGCGGTAAAACATACACCTTCCATCTGCGGCATGACGTAAAGTTCGACGATGGGAAGCCTGTCACAGCAGCCGATTTCAAGTATTCCTGGGAGCGCGCACTGAGTCCGTCAACCGGTTCTTCTACGGCCGGAACGTATCTAGACGATATCGTCGGGGCTTCAGAAGTGCTCTCAGGAAGAACCACACAGCTAAGCGGTGTTAGCGTACTGGATGACTATACCATTCAAGTCACCATCAATGCACCGGTACCTTATTTCCTGGAAAAAATGGCATTCCCAACCGCCTATGTCGTGGATAAGGCAAATGTTCAATCAGGCAGCAACTGGTGGCTGCATCCCAACGGCACAGGGCCGTTTAAACTGCAACAATGGCAGTCAGGCCAGGAACTCATTTTGCAACGAAATGATAATTACTATGGCGAAAAAGCTCAGTTAAACAAGGTGGTATTCATACTGACCGGTGAAAATCCGATGGCATTGTACCAGGAAGGAAGCATAGATGTATCCCCTGTTAGCTCCGATTATATGGGGTTGGTGACCGATCCTAACAACCCCATTTCAAAGCAGCTAGATGTATTCCCTGAGTTAAGCTTGACCTATATTGGTTTCAATGCTTCCGAGCCGCCCTTTGACGATGCAAATATTCGCCAGGCCTTTTCGTATGCGGTTGACAAGGAGAAAGTCATCTCTCTTTCAGCACAGAATATAGTATCGCCCGCATATGGAATTCTTCCGCAGGGAATGCCCGGTTACAACGCCAATCTCAAGGGGCTGCAGTTCGACCCCGAGAAGGCTAAGGAACTCATTGCAGCATCGAAATACGGTAACGTTTCCAATTTACCTCCGATAGTGTTGACCGTAGCCGGTGTGGGTGGAGGTATCTCCGGCGTAGTTGGAGGCATTATCGAAGAGTGGAGGCGTAACCTCGGCGTTGAGGTGACTGTCAGGCAACTGGAGCCAGAAATATTCCTCTATAAAATCGATCAGGAGAAAGACCAGCTATTCTTAAATGGTTGGATTGCGGATTACCCCGATCCTCAGGACTTCCTGGATCTGCTGTTTCACACCGGGGCTCAAAATAATATAGGAAATTATAGCAATCCTCGTTTAGACTCGCTACTTGACCAAGCAGCGGTTGAACAGGATCCCAGTGCCCGTTTACAGACCTATCAAGCTGCTGAACAGTTGATAGTGCAGGACGCCGCAGTGCTCCCGCTATTCTTCGGCCGCAACTATGTTGTGGTCGAGCCGTACGTCAAGAATTACGTGCTGAGCCCCCTGGGTTATCCTCTGCTCAATAAAGTCAGTATTCAGAGGTGAGCTAACTGGGGAATGGGTTTGGGGATGAGGAAACCGCCGCGCTGATTGTCCACGGACCCGTAAAACTCGTGAGGAGGTAGTCATATGCCAAAGAGTTTAAAGATATCTTTGATAGCTGTCCTGTCCATCCTGGTGCTTTCCCTGGCCTTTGTAGCGGGATGTCTTATGCCTACATCCAACGGACCTGACACACAATTGCTGGACCAGGCGTGGACTACTATAACGCAGAATTATGTGGTACCCTCCATAGCAAACTCAACCACTCTTAACGAGGGTGCGGTAAAGGGGATGGTACAGGCATTAAATGACCCTTATTCGGCTTATTTTAGTCCCAGCGAGTACAAATTGGCCCAGAGCGGTTTGGCGGGCACATTCAGCGGCATCGGGGCTCAGGTGGGTTTGAACAGCGAGAACCAGCCTGTTATTCTGGCTCCTCTAGCGAATTCTCCGGCTGCAGAAGCTGGTATTAAGAGCGGGGATATAATTCTGGCCGTGGATGGCGAATCTACCCAGGGGCTGAGCTTAACTCAGGTAGTAATGCTTGTCCGCGGTCCCGCTGGGACTACAGTTAAACTGCTAATACAGCACAAAGGCGAGACTACGCCTGTTGAAATAGATGTAGTTAGGGCTCAGATTAATTATCCCAGTGTTACCTATCGAATGATTGGCAATGTATCTTATATCGAGATCAGCAGTTTTAGCGAAAATACCAACGATGAGCTTAATGCAGGCCTCCAAGCGCTGGACTTAAAAGACAGCATCGGCATTATTCTGGATTTGCGCGACAACCCCGGCGGCCTGGTTACCGATGTGGTGGATGTAGCCAGCCATTTTATTAAAGAGGGCGTAATTGTCACGCTGGTGGACAACAAAGGCCATCGTTCTTCCCAATCAGTTAGTCCTAATGGCGTTTACACTGACCTCCCTATCGTGGTTTTGGTAAATCAGTATACAGCAAGTGCCAGCGAGGTCCTTTCTGGAGCCTTACAAGATTATCACCGGGCTACTATCGCCGGTAATACTACGTTAGGTAAAGGAAGCTACGATTCGTTCTTTAAACTCAGCGACGGTTCGGCCATATACTTAACTATCGGCCGCTGGTTGACGCCTAATGGACGGGAGATTGAAGGGAAGGGCATAACTCCGGACTATGTGCTGACACAGCCGGGCGATCAGTGGATCCAGTGGGCAATCAATTTTTTAAACACAGCCCAGAAATAGTGATGGGAGCGCATCGGGGACTTGTTCATGGCCTCGACTTTTCCGGAGAAGGGCCACGGAAATCATGAAAAATCTGGAATCTGACCAATCGACGCAAATGCCGGATAGGATGAACTATAACTTTCGAGCCAAGCTTGAGGAGCACAACCTCTCGCTAACGCCAATCTCTATTGAGACCCTTCAGGTGAATGTTACGAGGTTGTGCAACCAAACATGCAGCCATTGCCGTGTCGATGCTTCACCGCAGAGGACCGAGCAGATGGACCGCAGCACCGTTGATCGCTGCCTTGAGGTACTGGCGCTTGATGATGGCATTAACAGCCTCGATATAACCGGCGGTGCGCCCGAACTCAATCCCGACTTTGACTATTTCGTGGCCGAGTCAAGGAAGTTGGGTAAGAAAGTAGCGGTGCGACACAATCTAACTGTTACGTTCGATGGCAATCCTCAGACCGGCGAAGTGAAAACCTACCTGCCGGATTTCTTTGCTGAACAAAAAGTTGAGATAATTGCATCGCTGCCGCACTATCAGAAGGACCTGTTAGAAAAACAACGTGGGCCTGGCGTTTTCCGCAAGAGCATAGAAGCCTTGCGGCTTTTGAACGCACGCGGATACGGAAAGGCGGGCAGTGGACTTATTTTGAATTTAGTACATAACCCCTCCGGGACATCGCTCCCCGCAGAACAAGCAGTCCTCGAAGCTGAGTTCAAGCGGGAACTATCGTCGAGATACGGGGTTGAATTCAACAGCCTGTACACCATGACTAACGTCCCACTGAAACGATTTAAGGAGCAGTTGAGACTGTCGGGGATCTATGATAGCTACATGAAGACTCTGGTTGAGACCTTCAACCCTGCTATTGCGAAAGCGGTAATGTGCCGCTCAATTATCAGTGTCGATTACAGAGGCAGGCTGTATGACTGTGATATTAATCAAGTACTCGACATGCAGATTACAGGAAAAGACCCTATGACAGTCTTCAACTTCGATCGGGATGCCCTTATGGCTCGGAACATTAAGTTTGCCGCGCATTGCTTTGCCTGCACAGCAGGCACGGGAAGTGGTTGAAGGGGTAACCTAACTACCGCAGTTGCGGGGAATTAAACAGAAGCCATCCCCATTAGTACTTACGGCATGCCGCCAGTAACTCTTATCAGACCTTTTTGAATGTCAGCACATAGTGCATGAAACCGCCGTGTGAGCTAACCAATTCTAGGCCAACACGGCTGCACCATTTGATGACAGACTTCTTGCGAGGGTAGTCCGGGTCGGGGAATAATTCGCCTACAGACAGCAAGCCATTGTCCTTAAGAACACGTCTAACTTCGGATAACGCCCTGTTCTTATCCGGTATTTCCCCTAAAACAGCGACCATGAAAACCAGGTCGAAGCTATGGTTCGGGAAGGGGAGGCTATCTGCAGGCGCAACCTTGGTGGTTGCTGTGGTTATGCCTTCTCTGCGAAGCCTGCGATCGAGTTTTGAAATTACGCTTGGCTGTATGTCTACAGCAAAGAGTTTTCCCGTGTTGCCAGCTTGTTTGGCTGCCTCGATTGTAAAAGTCCCTGGCCCGGGGCCTATTTCAAGGACCCACATGCCTTCTCTTACGCCTGCCCAATCGATTATTTCTTTCGGAGGTTGGAAGCTTCTCCTCAGAGGGTTATCAATGAGGAACTCGAGTACAGCAGGTACAGGATAGTGCACAAAATGCTTAAACGTCCGGTGTATGACTACCCAATAGAGAATACCGCCGCATGATGCAACGATTATCCACAGGATTACATTAACTGCCAGAGAATGGCCGAATAGCATCTGAGAATTTCCTTAGGTGCATAATATTTTTGAGTGGAGCTCCTGTCAAGATAGTCGTAAAATTTGCTTTGCGAAATGCCGCAGGCAAATTGGCAAGAACCCTATTAAACAATTGGCGAAAATCTCTATATGTTGCTACCGAAAGCAAGCTAGAGTGGTACTGAGATAGCGCTTTATTCACACTTCCTCAATAAAGCTTATCTTACTTCTACGCTCCTGGCTTGACGTCACTTATCCTCCGAATTTTGGCAGCAAAGGCCGCTGGAATCTTGCTTAGCCACCAGCGCAAAACTGTGTGAATTACGATGGCTAAGAAACTCCGTCCCGATGTATTTGACTGGACAGCATCTGAGTATTACAATTGGCGCAGACTTTGGCAGAGCGAAAAATTGAATCATTGTGCTGGATAGAGTTATCCAAAATGGTTCAAGAGAATCAGGGAAACAGCATGCTGGTTATATAGCAGCAAGGGGGAGGAATGAACCATGAGAATTGAAGAGTTACTCCGGTTAATGGTAGATAAAGGGGCTTCTGACCTGCATCTTAGGGTGGCGAGGCCGCCCACTCTCAGGATAGACGGGCTTCTCCAAATAGTGGAAGGAGTATCCAATATCACGCCGTCGTATCTTAAGGGCGCTCTAGAACATGTAACCAACGAGAATCAGAGACAGACCTTCTACAATGAGATGGAGCTGGACCTGGCGTACAGCATTCCCGGGGTGGCTCGCTTCAGAATCAACGCATTTATGCAGCGCGATACAATCAGTCTGGCTGTTAGACGGGTGCCGTTCGTGGTGCCCACTATAGACGAATTGGGCCTTCCCTCGGTCTGTAAAACCCTGTCGCTGAAGCCGAGAGGCTTGGTCCTGCTAACTGGAAGGACCGGAACCGGAAAATCCACGACGCTTGCCGCAATGATCGACCACCTGAATAAGAACGAAGCGCGGAATATAATAACCATCGAGGACCCCATCGAGTACGTATTCCAGGATGATAGAAGTATGATAGCTCAGCGAGACCTCGGGTCTGACACCAGGTCTTTCGGTAATGCTTTAAGGCATGTACTCCGTCAGGACCCAGATGTGATCCTGGTCGGAGAAATGCGTGACCTGGAGACAATCGCGACAGCTATCACGGCTGCCGAGACAGGGCACTTAGTGCTGAGTACCCTGCACACACCGAGTGCACCCCAGGCCGTCGACCGCATAATAGATGTTTTCCCGCCGCACCAGCAGGAGCAGATAAGATTGCAGCTATCGCTGGTGTTGGAAGGCGTACTTTCGCAGGTCCTATTGAGAAGGGCAACGGGATATGGACGGGTAGCAGCGGTGGAAATCATGCTTGGGACCGATGCTGTACGAAATATAATTCGTGAAGGTAAAATAGAGCAGATGCCTACCTATATGCAGACAGGCAGTCAGTTCGGCATGCAGACTATGGACCAGGCATTGCAGAACCTGGTAAGATCGCATGTGGTCACGGCCGAGGAAGCGTTACCATATTGCACCAAACCCAGCGAGCTGCTGCGCGCTTGGCCTGCATCCAGTTTATAGGCAGCGATGCTGCATTTTTGTACTCAGGATAGCTAGGAATGACAAGGGCGGGGTCTGTTAAAAGACCAACTGCCGACCATTAGCTTCCGCCTGAGATTCACCACACTCTTCGAAGATTGTTTCCTTATCTAAAACAGTGGTATCATTGTTGGTGGTTGGAATTCTCCGCGACAGGAGGACAGAATGCCGAAGGCACCTGTGAACGGAGTCAGTATATACTATGAAGTTCAAGGCAAGGGAGTGCCGCTGGTTATGATACAGGGCTTCGGTGGAAATCATCAGGCTTGGTTTTTTCAGGCCAAGGTTTTCAGGAATTACTATAAGGTCATCACCTTCGACAACAGAGGCATTGGGAAAAGCGGCAGGTCAGTTGAACCCTATACTATCAAGACGATGGCGGAAGATATTATCGGCCTGATGGATTATCTCAATATTGATAAGGCTCATGTTCTGGGGCTGTCTCTGGGAGGCCTGGTAGCTCAGGAGGTTGCCATCTCTTATCCTGGGAGGGTGATAAAGCTTGTTCTGGGCAGCACCTTTGCCGGCAGGGAGATTAACGATAATCCAGAGATGATGAAGTCTCTTGGTATTAGGGAGAGTACCACTGATATTGATGTCAAGAGCATAGATTTCAGGAGGTTGATGAATTTCATGGTCTCTTCAGCTTTTAATAAGAGACTGTATAGGATGGTGCTCGTTTCCCTATCGAAGCTCAGTATGAAATCAATCGATGCAAGCGGTTATCTGGACCAGTTGGCGGCTCTCGCCGATTACACTACGCTGGACAGGCTACACCTGATTAAGGCTCCAACACTGGTAATAACAGGTGCCGGGGACAGACTCGTATCTCCCGATATGTCGGATTTGCTTGCCAGCCGGATACCCAATGCCAGTCTGGTCAAGGTTAAGGGCGGTTCCCATGCCTTCTTTATAGAAATGAGGGGTAAGTTCAATAACGAGGTGCTGGAGTTTTTGAGGAATGGGTAGAAAAAAGAGGAGGGATGCTTAATGAGCTACTACTTTAGCAAGACCTTGAAGATTTCTTTCGAAGAAGCTATTGCCAGGGTGACCGAGGCGCTGAAGAAAGACGGCTTCGGAATTATGACGGAGATTGATATCAAGGAGACACTGAAGAAGAAGCTGAATGTAGATTTCAGGAAATACAAAATACTCGGGGCCTGCAATCCGCCCTTCGCTTATAGGGCGCTGCAGGCTGAGGGCAAGATAGGCCTGATGCTGCCCTGCAACGTGATAGTGCAGGAGCTTCCGGGTGGGAAGGTCGAGGTAGCAGCTATAGACCCTATAGCATCTATGGCAGCCATTGACAATCCCAGGCTGCGCGAAGTTGGCGAGCAGGTGCAGGCCCAGTTGAAGGCAGTGATTGATAATCTATAGCGTTATATTAAAATAGCGGCGTGAGTCAGAAAAATGCTCCCCGGGGTATAAGAGGGACTCTCTACATGGCGAGAGAGTTCTCCAGAATTAAGGGGAGGCATTATTTTTTTATTTACATAATACTCTGGGCGATAAGTCCGTTTAGAAATGGTTTCAGTAGCCTCAGGGCATCGCTGGTTGATGCTTACACAGTCATCTTTGCCCGGCTGCTCGATAAGCCGCTGGTACACGTTATAGGGGACAGCCACGTGGTCCCCTTCCGGGGGAGCATGCCGTTCCTGGCGCACCACCTCGGCGCAGCCACAGCGTATAATCTAAATAAGAAAAGCAGTACCACCAAATCCAACGAGAAACTATTCAAGGTGATCGATAAACTCGGCAAGAAGGATATAGTGATGCTATCCTTCGGAGAGATAGATTGCAGGATACACATATACTACCAGTATAAGAAAAGCAATGAGAGGCATTCGATAAGCGAGTTGACTGACAGGACGATTTCAAACTACGGAGAGGTTACGGCTCAGCTTAAGCAGCGTGGAGTGAATTTCTGCGTTTACTGCGTCTCGCCTGCTACAAATGTCGGTAATGAGTATAAGTATCCGTTCTATGGTACGGTGGAGGTGCGAAGCCAGATAAACAGGATGTTCAACGAAAAGCTCAAGACATTCTGCGAGAAGAACGGGTATCCGTTCATTGATATTTACGACAGGGTGGCTGACAAAGATGGCCTGATGCTGAAGGAATACGCTAGCGACGAGATTCATCTGAATAAGAAGGCTGTGAGGTTGGTGAGGAAGGAGTTGAGAGACAAAATGGGGATAGATGTATAAATTCAAAAAGCACTTGCTCAAATGGAAAAATCGTGGTATGTTTGAAATAATATAGTCAATTAAAGGTAGGTATACAATTAGAGCATACATAGCCTTCAAGAGAACTCCGATTTGTGATAAAATTGCGGAGATATGAGTTACTCTTTAGGTCTGGACGTCGGCTCCGTCTGTGCTAAGGTGGTGCTGATTACTGAAGAGGGCAGGGCGGTTTATCAGGACTCAGAGAAGATAACGGCCAGCCCCAGGTCAGCAGTAAACTCCCTTATTTCCAGGTTGGGCAAGAAGTTCAATTTAAAAGAAATCACCACGGCCGGTATCTCGGGCTCCGGCAGAGGCGTGATACCTAAAGAGCTTAACTGGTCGGAATATTCCAGCTCTCTGGCGATTGCTTCAGGTCTCCTTCATTCCTACCAAAATGTCAAGACTATCATACAGATCGGCGGGCAAAGCTCCTTCGTCATAACGCTTGAGGATGGCCTGAAAAAACCCTGGCAGGTTGTTTCTAACCCGCTATGTGCCGCGGGAACTGGCAGGTTCCTGGAGCAGCAGGCCTACCGTATCGGTATCAGCCTGGAGGATTTTGCCCGCACTGCGCTGGAATGTGAAGGCACTGCGCCGCGAATAGCGGCCAGGTGTAGCGTCTTCGCCAAGAGCGACCTCATCCATCTGCAGCAGAAGGGTGTTCCCATGTCGGCAATGCTCTATGCTTTGTGTGAGAGCATAGCCCGAATGGTTATCTCTTTGAAAAAAGGCATCTTCGAAGAGCCCATATATTTTGTGGGCGGTGTCGCTGCTAATAGCGCCATGGTGAAGGCTCTAAATGAGGCGCTCTCGGCTCGCAATGGGCATCCTGTGGATATTGTCGTCCCTGAGAATTACCTGTATGTCGAGGCCCTGGGCTCCGCTCTGCTTGCCTGGGAATCAGGGAAGAGTTCGACTGTACTTATCTCAACGGAAACAGAGGGCAGGCTGCGCTATTTCGAGATGTCCAGCCTGGAGAAAGTTATCCAAAAGGATGGGTGGATAGCTCCCAGGATAGAAGCGCCTTTTACAGGTTACCTGGGAGTGGATGTCGGCTCTACCAGCACCAAGGCAGTGATACTGGACGAGTCAGGCACGAAGGTTATGGCAAAAAGCTATCTCATGACGGCAGGGAAGCCAGTCGAGGCGGTCAAGCAGGTCTTCCGCAACTTGATTCGTGATATAGGAGATAACGCCAGGATAGCAGGCGCAGGTGTCACCGGGTCGGGTAGATACCTGGTGGGCAGCTTCATTGGCGCTGATTTGATAAAGAACGAAATTACGGCGCAGACCAGGGC
>DAOUMT010000242.1:0-10624 GCA_034409195.1 Dehalococcoidia bacterium | reverse complement strand
CCTTAACCCTGCCGAACTTGAACCTCAAGGTGGCTACGTCGTCTAATTCAAAGACCTTAGCCTGTTTTTGTAGATAATGAAATCTGTACGCCCGTGTATCATAGCCTGCGCCGAGTATCACCAACTGTTTAATCCCATCTTCGATCTCCTCCTTCAGGAAGTCGTCTATGAACTTGGTGCGCCCTATAATCCAGTTAGCCACGCCGCTCTCTTCGCTGTCCAACTGACGAATCAGACGTCTCCTGAGGAACCCAACTCTACTGAGACCTCTCCAGAATGGGCCCATCAGTTTGCTTGCCACAGGATCATAACAAACCCGTTCATCCTCCGGCCTCAGCGCTTCGATGGCCCTCCATTGGAGCGTTCCCTGAGCTGAACTGCTGCGTCTGCGCGGCCCAGCCTTTGAGACAGTCCGTTCCTTGGCACCAGTCGGGGCACTGGCTTTATCAGGTTGCTGCATATTAGCATTTGTACTCATCTTACCACCTTCCCTTCTTAGCTAACTCGTACCATTAAGAGAGTCAAAATTAGTTATTATCGCCGTTGAACAAACCATCTTCTCACAAGATATACGAGAACCCCCAGCAGCAATAGGGCAAGTATACCCAGGACTGCTACACCAGCAATTCGCCCTACATCAAGCGGCGCTACCGGCGTTGGCGTCGGTGCAGCAGCAGTTGCAGTTGGTAGGGGAGGAGAAGTAGGAGTAGGGGTGAGCGTTGGCACTGGAGTTGGTGTCGGAGTGGGAGAGGGGCTAGGAGAAGGTGTAGGAGTAGGAGGGGTCGAGGCAGTCAGATTGAGTTCCAAATTGCCGCCAGTCCTCCAAGCGCCGATCTGCTGCGCCTTATAGCCATTTATACTGAACTCTACTGTCATGCCGTCGGTGTAGCTGACGCCCTCTGGTTGACTTATAGTAAGACTGTAGGTTGACGTTCCATTGGCAGATATAGTGACGGCACTGGCAACTTCATTACCCCTTATTAGAGCTGCCACTGTACTACCATCAGGCGCCGGTAAACCATCAAGCTGGACAGTCCCATAGAAGCGACACGGCAGACCAGGAGGTTGTCCTTGAGCCGAAATGACAGATGGCAAGAGCAAGAGCGAGACCATAGCCATAATAAGGAGTAATTTGGTACAACCGATAAAGCTAGTCATTTCATTTGAATACTTCTTCATATGCTTTTTCTATATTGAGTTATAACACACGCTGAGATTCTACCAAATAGCAGCCCGATAGGCAATGACTAAGTGCTGCAAAGAGCGGCTTTAGGCATTTTTTGAAGCACATTGGGTAATCAATGATATATCAGCTTAGACGCTTTGGGTAGTCGGGTTATTGTTGACATAATTGTGTGGAAAGCGTGGAAAACCCGTGCATAAATTCGTGGATAAGATGATTGACAAACAATAGAAAGCTCAGTTTACAATACTACTAATTTAGCACCCTGTCTTATCAGAGTAATGCCTGATTCACAAGACCAACTGGGGATGAAGTCCTCAACACTTTAATCGGCGTCAAAATCAGTCAATTGTGGCGCTCTTATTCATTCTACTTGATTTAAGGGACTTAGATATGGCAGAGCTCAGATTGCTCTATCGGCCCTGCGGTGAGATGCGATTGCCAGGGAGTTACCTATCTAGAGTCAAAAATTAACAATGACTCCGTTGCGGCCTCACTAGTATGTGAGCGTTACGCTTATTCTGACCGACGGTTGGCGTCTTTGTACTAGATACGTTTGATCGTTAACAAGGAGACTCCGACAAACCTTCTAAGTTAGCATTGCTGCTTTCGCTCGCATATTAGACACAACCATATAAGTGCTGTAGCAAAGTGGGCAAGGGTTCAGTACATCAATCTTGCAAAGTGAGCTTTGATTTAGGCCAGAAGCTTTTTAAAGCCACAAAAGTCAATACAAAGAGTGGAGGTATCATATGGCTAGACAAGGTAAAATAGTGAAGGTAGTCTATACAGCAAGAGGTCGAGATATCTTGGCCTGGTTTATCAGGACAGTTTTATTCTCGCTGATCACGCTGGGGTTGTATTTACCGGTAGCGGCAAACAAATTAATGAGATACATGTGCGAGCATACTGAGGTACACATTGTAGAGTTACAGGCACCGTCGACTTAGCAGATTTAGCTATATTCTAAATGCTTTAAAAGCCCTGGCTATACACTGACCCGAGCCTTCAATTTTTGCCAAACTACTTGGTCACTGCTGACGTCTTCGCCGTGAGTAATAGCACTATCCTGCACTAAGACAGTAGCACGTGTAGCTACACGAGCCCCAGCGGCGGAGTGGATTTCATTACTGGTCTTGAGACATTACAGCACAGTATGCAGGAACGCTCTTCCGCTGTTTGGACCCATGTATTACCACCAGAATCCATGAATTTTTGTCCCTCTATTTTCCCCGAAAAGTTGCCCCAGGTACTGATGCCGGTTATTGTTGCCATCGGCATACCAGTTTCCTGAATCCTGTGCTAATAAGGTCAACTATTGAAACCCGCCAAGTGCGATAGCTCGTACCCACTCCCTTTGACGAATGGCACTGAACGTGATAAACTGTGTTCATTGTGCGCTGAATTAGTGCGAGTTCCCCAGCGCAACTTCTTGGAGGACTAGGGCATGGAGATTGGAACAGTAAGGCCGGTCAAGATCGAAGATGAGATGCAAACCTCTTATCTCGATTATGCCATGAGCGTTATTGTCTCTCGAGCCCTGCCTGATGTCCGCGATGGCTTGAAGCCTGTCCAACGCAGAATACTTTACGCCTTGAATGATATGGGACTGCACTACAACAGTCCCTACAAAAAGAGCGCACGTATAGTCGGCGAGGTACTGGGCAAGTACCATCCCCATGGTGACACCGCAGTCTACGATGCTATGGTGCGCATGGCCCAGGACTTCTCCATGAGATACACCCTGGTCGATGGTCAGGGTAATTTCGGCAGCATAGACAATGACCCACCTGCGGCGATGAGATACACAGAGGCCCGGCTCTCTCGCATCGCCGGAGAGATGCTTGCCGATATCGAGAAAGACACCGTCGACTTCACCCCGAACTTCGATGGCAGTCTGAAAGAGCCATCGGTCCTTCCGGCGAAACTGCCCAATCTTCTCCTCAACGGCGCCGCCGGCATAGCTGTGGGCATGGCGACTAATATTCCACCGCACAACCTAAGCGAGCTCTGCGACGGCATCTCTTACCTCATCGATAATCCTGAGACCACCATCGACGATCTCATCAAGCTAATTCCGGGCCCTGACTTCCCTACAGGCGGCATTTTGGAAGGAAGAGAAGGGATAAGCAGCGCCTATACTACTGGTCACGGCAGGATGATAGTTAGGGCCAGGGCGCATATCGAGGAGGCAACTAAAGGGGGAAGATACCAGATAGTGGTTACCGAGCTGCCTTATCAGACAAATAAGGCAACACTCGTGGAGAGGATAGCCGAGCTTGCCAAGAACAAAAGGATCGATGGTATCTCTGAGGTACGCGACGAGTCCGACAGAGAGGGAATGCGTATTGTCATCGAATTAAGGCGGGAAGGGCATGCGCAGCAGATTCTCAACAATCTCTATAAACATACCGCCATGCAGTCCTCCTTCTTTGCCAATATGCTGGCCCTGGTTGATGGCCAGCCCAAAGTAATCACCCTCAAAGGAGCTCTCTTAAACTATATCGACTTCCGGCGCCAGATTATTACCCGCAGGTCTCGCTTCGACCTTGAGAGAGCAAAAGAGCGCGCCCATATCCTCGAAGGATTCAAGATCGCCCTCGACAATCTGGATGCAGTAATCGCTACTATACGCCGTTCCCAGACAGTAGAGTCTGCGCGCGAAAACCTGATGAAGCAATTCAAACTCTCCCAGATTCAGGCACAGGCTATCCTCGATATGCAACTGCGCCGTCTGGCAGCCCTGGAACGCAAAAAGATTATCGACGAATACACAGAGGTACTGAAAACTATAGCCTATCTTGAAGACCTTCTGGCCAATCCTAAGAAGATCGATTTCCTGATTAAGGACGAGGTCAGCGAACTGAAGTCCAAATACGGTGATGACCGGCGTACTGAGATCAGCGATGAGGAGATAAAAGATTTCAGCGATGAAGACCTCATACCCAAACAGCCGATGGTGGTCACCTTAAGCAATAGGGGATACATAAAGAGGGTAGCAACAGATACCTATCGGCAGCAGCACCGTGGCGGCAGGGGAATCATAGGCATGGAGACCAAGGAGGCGGACACCGTCCGCCAGCTGCTTGTCGCCAGCACCCACCATAACCTGCTATTCTTCACCGACCGGGGTCGGGTATTTCAGTTGAAGTGCTACGACATCCCCAGGGAGAGCTCCCGGACAGCCAGAGGCATGCCCATTGTTAATTTGATTTCAATTGAAGCTAAGGAGCGGGTTACCGCTGTTGTAGCTATAACCGCCTTCTCAGAGGACAAATTCCTTGTCATCGCCACCATTAAAGGAGAGGTCAAGAAAACAAGCCTGGCTGAGTTTTCTTCGGTGCGCTCCAGCGGGCTTATCGCCATGGACCTGGAGCAAGGGGACGAGTTGATCGCTGCCAGGCTCGCGGGGGCAGACGACCAGGTTATCCTGGTAACTGAGGTTGGCCAATCAATCAAATTTGCTGTCTCCGACTTGCGGGCTGCTTCCCGGACCAGCGGCGGTGTGCGAGGTATTCGCCTCGCCGAGGATGACCGTGTAGTCGCTATGGATGTCGTCGATCCCAAAGCTCATCTCTTCGTAATCAGCGCCAACGGCCACGGCAAACGCACTCCTTTGGATGCCTACCCACTTCAAGCGAGGGGAGGGAGTGGCGTGCGGACCTTCAAGGTGGTGGAAAAGACAGGCAAAGTCATAGCAGCATCAGTTGTTTATCCCCATCAGGGGCTTATGCTCATATCCGCCAAAGGCATAGTAATACGAACCACCCTTGATGACATCCCCTCCCTGGGCAGAGACACACAGGGCGTGAGTGTGATGAAGGTGGAGCCGGGCGACAAAGTAGCCTCTTTTAGCTGCCTTCTTCGAGAGTAAGCTATCCTAGATTTTACCCATCAAATAAACGGCGGCTTGCCCTATTTCAATCTAAGTTAAGCAGCACTTCATTTCTGGCCTTCAAACATTTACCCTCGATATGCTTTATAATGTTGCGGAAGAGGGGTACTAGGACATGGCTGAGGAAGACCCTGCACTCAAAACCATTGGTGACGATGGGCCAGGTGTAGAGCCAGCCGCTAAACAGCGATTCAAAGCTCTAAAACGGCCTGTCTTATCGCGAGAGTTTTATCTACGTGTCTTAGTACTCATACTTGTCCTTGGCATCACCGCCGCTATTTTCGTTTTTCGAGGCAGGGTAGCAAACCTTGCCGCCTATGGTTACTTAGGTGCCTTCCTCATAAGCCTGCTCAGTAGTGCAACCATAATATTACCCATCCCCGGGATAGCAGTGATCTTTGCCCTCGGTGCTACTTATGACCCTTATCTGATAGGACTGGCGGCAGGTACAGGGTCAGCCTTGGGTGAGCTCAGCGGCTATATGGCAGGTTACAGCGGCCAGGGGGTCTTCAAGAAAAGCAAGACATACCTGCGCATGGAAGGCTGGATGAAGCGGAGGGGCTCCTTGGTTATTTTTGTGCTTGCCTTCGTCCCCAATCCCATTTTCGATCTGGCGGGAGCCGCCGCTGGCATATTGAAATACCCCGCCTGGAAATTCCTGCTTTTTTGCTTCTTGGGGAAAACGCCCAGAAATATACTCGTCGCTTTTGCCGGCGCCTGGGCACTTGAAGGAGTACTTAAATTTATTCAGAGGTACTTCTAACGAGTCTTGGCAAAGTGTTGCAGTGCGAGTTTTATTTTATCTTCAAGGGAGAGGTCAGGAGAATAGGGAAGAGTGGCGACAGCAGAGTTTGCCTCTGCCGCAGAATAACCCAAACTCATCAATGCTGCTCTAACATCCTCATGGGCGCTGGGGGCAGCAGTTCCTGGCTGCTCAAATTTGCCTTTCAATTCTAAAATAAGACGAGCCGCTGTCTTCTTACCCACCCCTGGCACAGAGCTCAGTGCCTCAACATCACCTCGAGCTATAACGGTTTCAAGTCTTTCCGGGCTAAGTACTGAAAGCAGCGCCAGAGCAATCTTAGGTCCGATACCCGATACATTGATAAGGAGTTCGAATACCATCAATTCTTCAGAGGAAGCAAAACCGAAAAGAGCCAGATTGTCCTCCCTTACATGGAGATGAGTGTGAAGCTTCACCCTATCACCCGGCATTCCCAATATGCCTATGGTGGATGTTGGTGCCTGAACGCGAAAGCTTACCCCGCCTACCTCGACGATAACCCAGTCCTCACCGCGTGATTTCAGGATACCTTCAATGCCAGCAATCATGGTAAATTCATCAGTTCTACAAACTATTTTTCAATAAACGGGAGAGCCGTGCCTCGCTTATGTGGCAGATAGCGACCGCCAAGGCATCGGCAGCATCATCGGGCTCAGGAATACAATCCAGCTCAAGCTGCATCCTTATCATCTCCTGAACCTGTCTCTTCTCACCACGCCCGTAGCCTGAGACTCTTTGTTTGACCTGGAGCGGTGTATATTCATAAACAGGGAGCCCCTTATTAGCCGCAGCCAGGAGAGCAACCCCCCTGGCCTGTCCCACCATCAGCGCAGGCTTCAGATTGCGAGCCACAAAGACCTCGACAGCAACCTCTGCGGGCTTATGGCACTCTATAATAGTAAGGATGCCCTCATAAAGGGAGCGCAACCTTTGTGAAGTAGCTTGTTTGGCCGGTGTTGACAATGCGCCGTATTCTATCGCGGTGAGATTGCCGTCGTTGTCTTCGATGACGCCGTATCCCATAATCGCAATGCCGGGGTCGAGGCCTAAGACACGGATTGCCATCGAGGTATCTTCATTCCTGATACTTGCTCACTACCTCATCGGGGAAATCGGCGTTTGTGTACACACGCTGAACTTCATCGAGCTCTTCCAGCTTGTCAAGTAGCTTGAGCGCCTGAAGAGCAGACTTTTCATCCAGCTTGACCATTGTCTTAGGAACCATAGACAGCTCTGAGGAAGAAATAGGCACTTTTCTTTGCTCCAGCGCTTTTCTCACTGCTTCGAGGTCCTGGGGCCTGGTAATTACCTCCAGAGTGGTTCCTTCTATTTTGACATCCTCGGCACCCGCATCGATAGCGAACAGGGCTACTTCCTCTGCATTTTCCTTAGCACTATCAATGTTAATCACGCCTCTGGAGTCAAACAGCCAGGTCACAGAGCCATTCTCACCCAGATTGCCTCCACCCCGGCTCAAGATGTTGCGTACCTCGGCAAGCGTCCTATTTTTGTTATCAGTAAGAGCTTGCACTATGATAGCACTGCCATTAGGGCCATATCCTTCATAGGTAACTTCAGATAGCGCTACCCCGTCAGTCCCGCCGCTGGCACGCTTAATGGCACGATCAATATTTTCCAGGGGCATATTGCTGTCGCGTGCCTTCTGAACTATCAGTCTCAGCTTGAAGTTAGCCTGCGGGTCAGCACCACCCTGGCGTACGGCTACGCCGATTTCCCGGGCTAACTTGGTGAAGAGCTGCCCGCGCTTGGCATCAGCAGCACCCTTCTGCCGTTTAATCTGCGCCCATTTGGAATGACCCGACATACTTGTTAACTCCTGCTTCAGCTATCTGATCATCCTAGGCCGCCTTATTTTCACTTACAGCCTTCCTGATGAATTCAGCAATATCCTTGGTAGAAGTACCCGGGCCAAAGATACCCTTGATACCTATCCTGGTCAACGCCGGATGATCTTCCTCCGGAATAATACCCCCTGCGATCACCAGCACACGGTCCATCTTTCTCTTCCTGAGCTGTTCAATTATAAGAGGGAAAAGCTCAAGATGCGCCCCCGAAAGTATGCTCAGACCGACTACATCCACATCCTCCTGCAACGCGCTCTGCGCAATCATCTCCGGGGTCTGCCGAATGCCGGTATAAATTACCTCCATACCGTAATCGCGCAGGGCCCGAGCTACAACCTTGGCACCTCGGTCATGTCCATCGAGACCGGGTTTTGCCACAAGAACGCGAATTTTCTTTTCATCAGCCATAAGTAAACTTCCCTCTACTATGTGAATTACCTTTAGCTGCTTAAATCTTTTGTGCCAGTTCTATGAGCACCCCTTTGGCAGACTTGGGATGCAGAAAGCCAACCTTACCCGACATGCCTGGCCTGCCCTTTTTATCTATAGTCTCAATACCTTTTGCTGCCATCGCCTGCAACTCCTTGTCGACATCGTCAACCTCGAAGCAGATGTGATGGATACCCTCGCCTTTGCTCTCCAAGAACTTTGCCACGCCGGTTCCGGGGTCGGTTGGCTGAATCAGCTCGATCTCGACATCACCCACATGAATCATGGCGGCCCTTACCTTCTGTTCGGGGACTTCCTTCACCTGCGCGGCCTTGTGACCGAGCAGAGTCTCAAAAGTCTTCAACCCTTCGTCGAGGTTCTTCACCGCAATAGCCACATGGTTGACACTCTTTATCATTTTCCCTCCATTATTATGCTGCCTTCTAATCTCATTGCGGCAGATTAAAATACCAGAAATTCCTGTTGCTCTCCGAACATGCCGCGGAGCACATCACAAATCTCACCTAGAGTGGCATAAGACTCGACACATTCGATAAATGCGGGCATGGTGTTTCCTTTGCCGCTCGCTACTTCCTTAAGATTATTCAGTGCTTGGGTGACCTTTTGCTTATCTCTTTTGGCTTTGAGCGCAATCACACGCTGCTTTTGCTTTTCAGCCTCAACCGGGTCGACCTTCAGCAATCCGGTTATCGGAGGGTATGGAGAGACAAACTTGTTAACCCCCACCACCGTTCTCTTGCCGTTCTCTATGTCTTTCTGTGCGCGGTAAGAGCTTTCCTGGATTTCCCTCTGCTGGAAACCATGTTCAATGGCAGCTAAGGCGCCTCCAAGCTGGTCGATCTTCTCGATATACTTCTCGGCCTCCGCCTGTACCACATCGGTTAGATGCTCTACGTAGTAGGAACCGCCCAGAGGATCGACGCAGTCACCAACCCCGTTCTCATAAGCCAGAAGCTGCTGGGTGCGTAGGGCAATAGTTACAGCCTCCGCACTAGGAGTAGCGTACGCTTCATCCCGTGAGTTGGTATGCAGCGACTGAGTCCCTCCTAGTACAGCAGCCAGAGCCTGCATGGCGGTTCTTATTATATTGTTATCAGGTTGCTGAGCCGTCAAAGTATGCCCGCAGGTCTGGGTATGGAAGCGCAGCATCATCGAACGTGTGTCCTTGGCCTTGAACCTCTCATTCATAATCTTAGCCCAGAGCCGCCGCGCCGCCCTGAACTTGGCCACCTCTTCAAAGAGGTTATTATGGCCGGCGAAGAAGAAGGAGAGCCGGCCAGCGAATTTGTCTACATTGAGACCAATGTCTATCGCAGCCTGGACATAAGCTATGCCATTAGCCAGGGTGAAAGCTACTTCCTGAGGCGCAGTAGACCCCGCTTCCCGAATATGATAGCCGCTGATGCTAATGGTGTTCCATCTGGGAAGCTTCTCTGTGCAGTAACTGAAGATATCCGTGATCAACCTCATTGACGGTCTGGGCGGAAAGATATAAGTGCCGCGGGCGATGTATTCCTTAAGCAGGTCATTCTGGATAGTCCCGTCTAGCTTCGCCGGGTCGACTCCCTGCTTCTTGCCTACAGCAATATACATAGCAAGTAGAATAGGAGCAGTAGAGTTGATGGTCATTGAGTTACTTACCTTGTCAAAAGGGATTCCCTTAAATAGTGTTTCCATGTCCTCGAGACTGGATATTGGCACCCCCACCTTGCCCACCTCACCCTGTGCCTTGGCGTGGTCAGAGTCGTATCCAATCTGGGTGGGCAGGTCAAAAGCGACGCTGAGTCCGGTCTGCCCCTGCTCCAGCAGGTAATGGTAGCGTTTATTGGACTCTTCAGCCGAGGCGAAGCCTGCATACTGGCGCATAGTCCAGACCCGCCCCCGGTACATGGTCGGCTGCACTCCTCTGGTGAAAGGATACTCCCCGGGGAAACCCAGCTTATGGACATAATCGAACCCTTGAAGGTCATCAGGGGTATACAAGTCATCGATTTCAAGCCCAGAATTGGTCAGGAAACGTTCTTCGCGCTCCGGGCCGCGCTTCAGCGATGCTTTCAGCGTTTTCTCCTGCCACTCTCGCTTATTTTGGCTGATGTCCATTCATGCTCCTTTTAGTTTCCAAAATTCACTGGCCTACAAGAGTCTATATCATATAATCAGGGGTGTCAATTACATAAGAAAGAAGAGGGCTTAGCAAATCCACGATGGATAAAGTATTCCTTTTTCTCGGCAAAGAAATCGTAATCTGATATAATATGCCACAGATATGACAGAGAGGCATGATGGAGAGGATAATATCGGCCAAACCTAAAGCTGAAGATATCGTTCTTGATAAAGGCCTTCGCCCTAAGCACCTTGTTGACTTTGTGGGTCAGGATAAAGTCAAAGAAAACCTGAAAATAGCCATGGCTGCTGCTCAGGGCAGAGGGGAAACTTTAGACCATATT
>DAOUMT010000241.1:0-2508 GCA_034409195.1 Dehalococcoidia bacterium | reverse complement strand
CTTAAGAACCGCATCGTAGGCATATCCACACTCATCATCTTCCTCACCGGTTTCGGCATGTACGGCGGCATCATTTTCGTACCTCTTTTCTTTCAAGGAGTGCTGGGGCAATCAGCCACCAACAGCGGTACCTTCCTTACTCCCATGATGCTCGGGCTGGTAGCAGGTTCGATTATCTCAGGTCAGTTGTTGTCGCGCGCAGGAGGACACTACCGGATTCTGGGTTTGATAGGGTTAATAATCATGGCCCTGGGAATGTTCTTGCTCTCCGGGATGACACCTGAGACCACCAATGCGAGAGCTATAACAAATATAGTAATAACAGGTTTCGGGTTGGGCATTACCATGCCCCTCTATATCATCTCAGTTCAGAATGCAGTCCCATATGCTGTTTTGGGGACGGCTACATCTGCGACTGCTTTCTTTCGCTCTATAGGCGGCGCCTTCGGATTAACTATCTTCGGTACGGTGATGAACAATCGTTTCTCCTCGGAATTTTTGAGGAGTCTTCCTGCTCAAGCGAAAACAGTCATCCCGCCTAATCAACTAGACCTTCTGGTGCACAACCCGCAAGTACTTTTCAACGCCAATGCCACAGACCAACTAAAAAGTACCTTCGAGCAAGCAGGGCCGCAGGGAGCAGCGCTATTTGAGGAGGTATTCAACACGCTTAAATCAGCTCTTAATTCCGGCATAACAGAGGTCTTTTTTATAGCTATGCTCCTGGTTGTCGTAGGCTGGGTGGCTAACTTGTTCCTTAAGGAGATCCCTCTGCGCAAGCATTATGGCGAAGGAGGAGAAGGCGGCAAGGGTTCCATCGTCTAGCTCAGAAACTGAACTTCGTTTATTTGCCGGTTTGACCCCTGCCCTACCCTACCCAAAGTAATCCATCCTAAGGATGAAAACATAACGTTTGGCTTAATGAGTAGTATATTTTCAAGGTAATTTGTTGATGGAAATCATCTCTTTTTTTGTGAGCGGCGCCATTGAACATAGAGCGCAGTGCCCTCATCCAACGAGACCTTAGGCTGCCAGCCCAGCTCATCTCGGGCCTTAGTACCATCCAGGTATATCCCTTTATTGACAAACTTAAGCCCCGAGCGAGTCAGGTACGGCATATCCTTAACGTTCCGCAGCCTGGACCACTCCTCCATGAGCGCACACCACATGTAGGCTACAGAGTAGGGCATAATCACCTGGAGCCTTGGCCCTCCCATGGCTTTAATCATAGAGGCAGCGAACTTTCGCAACGGAATTGCGTCCATGGGGGCTACATTGTAGACTTCGCCTACGGCCCGAGCGCTGGTAGCTGCTAAAATGGCAAAATCGGCCGCATCCGAAGCATATACAATGCTGTACTTGGGATTCGACGCACCGGGCCACACTACAAGTGGCAGCGATACATGACGATAAACGCGGTCGGCGAGAAGCCTGTCCCGCGGACCGTAAACTGCCGCTATCCTGATCATTGAGACCTGGATTTTACCTTTCTTGTGGTAGCCCAAGGCTACATCCTCAGCCTGCATCTTGGCGAAATCGTAGTATGCATCCCGACAAAAGGTTACATCGCAGGGAGTGGACTCGCAAACCGGGGTATCGCCCTCGCAAAGCTTGCCATGAACGCTGCCGGTGCTGACGTGCAGGAAACGGGGAACCCCCGCCTCAACGCTGGCTCCGAGCATGTTATCGGTGCCTTTTATAATTGAATCCTCGAACAATTTCCACGTCCCCCAACCGGGCGTCACCCTGGCCGCAGCATGGTAGACCACATCAACACCTTTGAGGGGAGAGAGCAGGCTGTCATAGTCCTGGATGTCGCCGAATACGATCTCGGCCCCGGTGGTCTTCAGATAGGTAATGTTGGAGGTCTTTCGAGCCTGGGCGCGCACTTCATGACCCTGCGCCAGCAGGCGCTCCACGATGTGGCTGCCCAGAAATCCGGTGCCTCCGGTAACCAGTGTCCTCACGGTGCCCCTTTATAAAAATTCGCCCGCTGCCAGCATTCCCTTTAGCAGACGGGCTGCAGTTTACATAAAATGAAGGCTGACGTCAACCAAACCATTCAGAGAGAAAGAGCCGAACTTCGAAGGTTTCTACATCTTCCCCTTGGTGCTGGGAACTTCAGCGCCAACGCGCTCATCTATCCTGGTAGCTTCATCCAGAGACCGCCCCAGAGCCTTGAACAGTGCCTCCACTCTATGATGGTCATTGCCCTTGGTGAGAAGTCTGGCATGGAGGTTGATTTTGGCCTCAGTGGCGAAAGTCTGCAGGAAATGCCGGACGAGGTCAGTGTCCAGGCCGCTTATATCCCTGCCCTCAATGATAGCCTCGATAACGGCGTAGGGTCTGCCGCTGATATCAACTGCCACCAGAGACAGCGCTTCGTCCATGGGGACTATGGCGTGTCCCATCCTGACTATACCCCGCCGGTCACCCAGCGATTTGTCGAGCGCCTGCCCCAGGCACATAGCGACATCTTCCAGGATATGATGATGCCCTACCTTTAGG
>DAOUMT010000240.1:0-1670 GCA_034409195.1 Dehalococcoidia bacterium | reverse complement strand
AAGCTTAACGTCAGCGGTAGGATGAAGGTGAAACAGATATTGGATGTATTTCAGGATGTCATCGGGCCAGAGACAGTAAAATATATCTGTGCGCCATGCTCGAACTGTAAAGCACAATTCAGGGACCTGATAAGTTATTATAATCTCGAAGAGCTGTGCAATATACATTACACGGGACTGGTTGAGCTGATAGTGAATGCCATGGCAGATATTCCCTCACCATTCTTGGAGGCAGTACCTGCACCGGAGGTAGTGGAGGTCAGAAGTGAGACCACTGGATAGACTGGTGACTTCCACGCCTCAGACATGGCGAGGAGAAGGCATTGAAGACTGACCAGAATTATCCTCTTTATACCATAGGGGTGGTAGCTGAGATGCTGGGAATACACCCGGAGACAATCAGGGTGTGGGAGACATCGGGCGTGGTCGAGCCACCGCAAAGAAGGAGTGGCAAGCGCTTCTACTCCGAAAATGACTTTAAGCGCTTGCGTTTCATACGCAAGCTCGCTGGGGAAGGGCTAACCCAGAGGGCTATCATATATTACTTGCGACTCTATCCCTGCTGGAAAACGTCAGATTGCACCGGCTGCCTGCACAGCTCTAGGCAGTCCGGGCATACCAAGCCCTGCTGGCAGGAGGAAGACAGCTACTGCCAGGTAGCCAACCTCGAGGAACCTTGCTTTAGCTGTGCGCTGAGGACCCGCACAGCGACGGCTCCAGAGGGAATCGAAGTCGGTGACGCGGCCGAAAGCAGGGCCTTGCACGAATCGTAAGTCTGTCAAGGGGGCAGACGGGAGATTCCCCTCTATCGGCCCTTATTGACGAGATAAGGCTTATCGAAATAGAATTACAGTGATATCTGAACAAGAATCGGTCGGAGGCGTTGTGCAATCGGCAAAGATGGTTGGAGCAAGAATATCCACGAGCCTTTGGGTAAGCTTTGGAGTTGTACTGCTTATTCTAGGAGCAACCCTGCTTATCTATGCGTGGCAGGCTCGACAAATGTCTGGCCGGGCGGAACTGGTGTCCGGTACACAAGCCCTTGAGCAAGCCACAATGGAAATGCGCCAGAGCAGCTCCGACATCGCCCGACACCTATCGGACTACGCTCGTGACCCAAACCGGGACTATGCCCGGGAACTGAGTGACGCGGAAACTGCCTTCGATAGAGCCGCGCTCAGCTTCAACCAGCTCGCCCGAAGCGACGAAGCAAAGGGCCAGAGCCAAGAAATAAACAGCCTCTATGTGGAGTTGAGAAAATGGGCAGACGAGGTTGTTTCACTGGTTGACCAGCAGCAAGCAGCGCTTCTATCAGTCAGGGCTATTTCCGGAGAAATCACTGACCTGATGCAGGGAATGATCACGGCAATCATTGATGACGGCTCCCCGGCCTCGGGGGAGAAATTGGGAATACTCCTTGATATGAGCCGCAGCCTGAATGAGATGTCAACTGGCATCGATGTCTATACAAGCCAACCTGACCCGGCCGTTCGACAGCAGATCATGAATGCCGGAGAAGATTTTAACCGTTTCAGTACCTCTTTTCAAAGCCTGGCGCTCTCGCCTTTAGAAAGCAGATGGGTGGCACATATAAAAGGCCAGGTTGAACAATTGATCAGTGACGGCACGGAGCTTTTCACGGTAAGAGACAACCTCTCGAATGCGATGAC
>DAOUMT010000239.1:0-4209 GCA_034409195.1 Dehalococcoidia bacterium | reverse complement strand
TTCACGCCCAAGGGTTATCTCCTCCCTGTCTTCGCTAATCCCGAGAAGTGCAACGCCTGCGGCATTTGCGGCTGGATGTGCCCCCGCTTCGCCATTGAGGTCTATAAATTCGTTGAAACACCTCCCTGATGGTATAAAGCTGGCAGTTCAGCGCACTTACGGAGGGTAGTAACATGAAAAGCGTGGAGTTGACTGTCACAATCAAAGCGCCCAGGGACATGGTACTCAGGGAGATCTCCGAATATACCCATCCTCCGATACTTCACAAGCGCGTGATAAAGTCAGTCCAGGTGCTCGAGGATGCTAACAACGTCAGTGTTGCGCTGTGGCGACTTAAGGTGCTCGGATTCACCCGCAAGGCTAAACAAAGACAGATAATAACCCCGCCGGAGCGTATGACGAACGAGACAATCGAGGGATTCGCCAAGGGCACGCTGGAGACCACCTCTCTCTATGAGACAGATGACGGCACCAAAATCGTGGACAGGGTAGATGTGCGAGTACCAGCCTGGGGTAAATTTCTCGAAATACCGGTAGCCTGGTACACTAAGAACATTACCCTGGGGATACTCATGGACCACAAGAGAGATTTAGAATCTAAATACAAAGGAAAGCTTAAGTGAAAAGACGCCGTACAGCACCGCCCAAGAAATCCGGGAGACCCGATATGGAGGAGAAACTGGGGACCAAAGTTGGCAAGGGCAAGGTTGACCAGGAAGTACTCAAGCTTTACGTGGAGACGGTCGGGCCCAAAGTGCTTCCCAACCTGGTTCGGGGCATTATGAAAGGAGTCTTCGCGCTCGATGAGGAAGCCCGTAACAAAGTACTTGAGGAGATGGGCAAGGCTTGCTACGAGGGTTTCAAAGAGTTCGTGGGGACTCCGGATACCGGTATCGATATAGAGAGCGCCTGCAAGTGGTTGGATGAGACAGTGCCTCACAAGCGACGCTTTAAGATAGCAGGAGATACCCTTTACTGGGAGGCTGACGTAAAAGACACGTACGGCGGCTGCATGTGCATTCTGGTCCGGCTGGGCATTATCGAGCCATGTCCCGAGCTGTGTATCTGCTCCACCAACTACAACAGGAGCGCGCTTGAGCAGATGACTGGCAGGGAAGTAGAGGGCGAGTTGGTGGAGACTGTGAACAGCGGCGCCCGCAACTGCGTTTACAGATACCATTTTAAGCCGACCAAATATAACTCCCGATTAAAAAGCAAATAGATAAAATTTCTGCTCCGGTTAATATGACCTTCTATCTCTCCGGCGATTTCCAACCTAGCTAAGGAGTAAAAATTGTGCCTAAAAAAGCTTTAGCAGGGGTCAAGGTGGTGGAATTGGCTCAATGGGTAGCGGCTCCGGGGGCCGGGGCTCTGCTGGCCGATTGGGGAGCGGACGTGGTGCATATCGAGCACCCAGTGACAGGCGACTCTATGAGGGGCCTGTCTAATGTAGGCGGGCTGGCTGTAGACTGGCTGTTTGAGCTGGACAACCGCAATAAGAGAAGCATAACGCTTGATATAAGCCGGAAGGAAGGCCAGCTTGTCCTTTACAAGCTAATAGAGAAAGCCGATGTATTTATCACCAGCCTGCGTCCCAGTGAGCTCGAACGCTACAACCTGGAGTACTCAGCGCTTTCAAGGCTCAATCCCAGGCTTGTCTATGCCAGCTTGACCGGATACGGCAACAAGGGCCCCGATAAAGAAAGGCGCGGTTATGATGTGAGCGCCTTCTGGGCCCGCTCCGGTTTCATGGCTTCCATCAGAGAGCCGGACAGGCCGCCGCTATTCTCCAGAGGGGGCATGGGCGACCACACCACTTCCGTAGCGCTGGCCTGCGGTATAGCCACTGCACTTTACGCACGAGAGCGCACCGGTATTGGGCAGGAAGTAGATGTCAGTCTGTACAACACCGGCGTCTGGGTATTGAGCGTAGATATGAGCTGCGCGCTCTCGACGGGTGAATTTGCGCCCTTGCGCCGGAGGTCAGAGACGCCCGCCATGACCAACGTTTACCAGACCAAGGACAACAAGTGGATATACTTTGTGCATCTGCAGCAGGACCCGTACTGGTCGGGATTCTGCAAAGCGCTCGGGCTGGAGCGCATCGAAAATGATGAGAAGTTCAGCTCCATGATGTCGCGGATGATGAACAATGACGAACTTGTTGCTCTAGTGGAAGAATCCATAGCCAAACGGACATTGGAGGAATGGAAACCGATACTCGACGAGTATCAGCTAATCTATTCTCCTGCGCAGGACCCCACAGACGTAGCCAAGGATGAGCAGGCCTGGGCCAACGATTTCTTCGCCGAGGTGGAACACCCCACCTTGGGCAAGATAAACCTGGTAGCCAACCCGATAAAACTGAGCAAGATGCCGTCCTCTATCCGGACAACGGCGCCGCAGTCCGGCCAGCACACAGAGGAAGTCCTGCTGGAGAACGGCTACACCTGGGATGACATAGCGCGCTTCAAAGAGCAGGGCCTAATCGCCTGACTGCGAAAGTGATAAGCAATGTAGGGCAGGTTTGAAACCCGCCCTATTAGTTGGACAAGAGTCATACTACAAGAAGGGTGGATTAGTGCGGTGGGATCTCGTCGGGACAGCATTTCACTTCTTCGAGGAACATATTCAGAAATTCCTGCGCTTTTTCTGTGGAAAAGAGGCCTGTTTTGTAGCCCAGGCAGATATGCAGGCTTCCATGGTTGGTGTGTGCCCCGATGCTCAGTCCCATCGAGGTTATCACAGGCACCCTGAAGGTGATGCCCTTTATCGTGGAACTGCCCATTTGCGCTTCTCCCGCTTCTTCGGGCCAGATTATGCCCAGGTTACTCAGCAGGATGGTATCCACTTGCACCGGGACAGCCATCAGTAACTTGGCGAATGCCTTTATCAACGGGAACGGCGCGTAAGAACCAAAATGCAGGAAATAGATGATGGAAAAGGGGACACCGCCGGTTATCATCAAGCGCATATCTTTCCTTATCTTGCGCAGCAGTACCAGTGGATCGGCTCTCTCTCCGGGTTGTGTCGACACTGAGGCAAAGGACAGCTGATTAGAGATTATATCCCTGAACGATTCGGGCCCCACGTTGACAGGAACCATTATAGTTAGTTTTCTGGTAGCTTTATGATGCAGGCTATTCCATTTGTCTATAACCCTGAAACAGGCTGCCAGCAGGACATCGTTCACAGTAAAACCCGCCGCCTTCGCCCTGGACCGAATCTGGCCCAACTCTGCCATGTTTATATTCCCCTGTTGGTAGGCGGTTGCGCTGCGCCGCTCCGATTTATCATGGAAAACCCTGGACGGCGGATTTATAGGCCTTATGAAGAACCGGTGAAACAGGCTGGTCAAGACCCTGCGATAAAAATTTTTGCTGGTGGCTCTCTGGCTTCTGGCAAATCCCAGCAGCTCATCTCCCTTGCCGCGCCGGAGCTCACTTAGCGAAGAGACAGCGGGATGCGCGGCCCCGTTATATATTTTGACGACTTCCTCCATGAAGCGGAGGGAGCGGATTCCGTCAAGGGAGGAATGGTCGAAGCTGAAAACTAGATGCGACTCGGAACTCGCCTTTTTTATAAGTAGGGCTCTAACCGGGAATTCATGGAACGGATCGAAAGGCCTGTTGAGCCACTCGGTAAGTGCTTTTTCATACCGCAAATTGGGCTCTCCATCCGCCGAACCCTGGTCAGAAAGGTCCAAATTAGTCAACGTAGTAGATTCAGCCGCATCCTCTATTTTGCGAAATGGCTTCATGTATCGCATGCGCATTTTTGCGCTCAGATTAGGATGGGCTTTCAACACGCCCAAAAGGGCTTGATTGAGTGAAGCACCATCTATCTCACCGTCTATCTTCATCAGCCAATGGAATTGGGGCGTCTCTTTTATGCAAATAAGAGCGAGAATGCCCGTATCAACGCAGTTCAGAGGAAGCAGAAAGTCGCGGTTATCCATTTGAAGTCACCATGCCCCATTCGGCCGAGTTTTCTTCCAAGGGAATAATCAGTAACAAAGGTTAGTTCGGTTCGTGCATTATATCCCGAGCAAGCTGTGCAGACAAGCGCCTGGTATGTCATTGCGAGCGAAGCGAAGCAATCTCTTCGTACCCGTTTTACAAAGGGGTACGGTGAGATTGCCGAGACCTCTTTCGGATGGCCTCGCAATGACGTAGAAAAAGACGGCGGAATCGTGATGCTTCTTAAATG
>DAOUMT010000238.1:0-5023 GCA_034409195.1 Dehalococcoidia bacterium | reverse complement strand
TCTCTCCAGGTATAGCAAAGCCTCCCCAGGCCTTAGCAAATTTCTGCCGGTCTATGCGGTGCCAGGGGATATAGGCTCCATACGAGGTTATGCCTATCATAAAAAGCTCCTTTCAATCATTAAAAGGGGGCTTACGCCCCTTGTCCACCCCGGCCCTCTCCGCTCACTGTCTGCAAACCCATGCGTTATCCGGGTTATGGTGTTAGAGTCCCATTCCCTACTCTGAGGATAAAACCTTGGTCAACCTCTGAGTATAGTGTTGGTACTTGTTTTAGTCTACGGCTCTTTCTTGACAACTCTTAAGGGGTAACACTATATGAGGTGGTGGTGGCATGGTATAGACAACAGTGTTATCACCTGACATAATGTACACATGCCAAAATAGATGCTACTAGAAGAGCGAGCAGGGTTCTGGGGAGGAAAAATATATGGAGAAAACGAGACTTCTTGTTGTAGATGATGAGGCTCTATTCCGGGAGCTCTTATGTCGTACTCTGTCCGCGGAACCCGAGTTGGAGGTCATCGGGGTGGCGGGGGATGGCGAGACTGCGGTCCAGCTTGCCAAAAAGGAGAAGCCGGATGTGGTGATTATGGATATCGAACTACCCGGCAAGCTTGACGGGATTGAAGCAGCCCTGCAGATCAAGAAGGAGAGGCCGCAAACTGGGATTGTTGTCTTATCTGCTCACAGCGAACGGCGTTATGTGACGAGCTTGCCCCTTGAGGATATACAGGGGTGGGCATATCTTTTAAAACAGACAGCCCCGGACCTTGCCACAGTGGTGCGCGCCATCGAAGGCAGCAAGGCGGGGATGGTTGTGTTGGACCCGACAGTAGTGGCGGGTCTGCGCCCCAGGCAGGGCTCGGCTGTGGCCAGGTTGAACCCCAGGCATCAGGAAGTGCTAGAGCTGCTCGCTCAAGGGTACAGCAACGCTGCCATAGCTCAACTGTTGAAGCTATCCCGTAAATCGGTTGAAACCTACATAAACGCCATATACCAGGAACTGCATCTTTCCCACGAACAGGATATTCACGCCCGCGTCAAGGCCACACTCCTCTATCTGGAAAGCTCCAGGAGCCGTCAGGGATAGACGAGGAAAATCGTCAGGCTGGCACTATGTTATCTGTCCTCAGAGCCGTTACTCTAGTTATGGGCTGGGAAAGGGCTTATCAGGGGAGATTGAATAGTGTACAGAGTTATTGTTGTTGATGATGAGCCGGAGTTTCGCGAATGGCTTAAGTCGTTGATGGAAAACAGCAAGGACTTCAAATTAGTGGGCGAGGCTAAAACCGGAACGGAAGCTGTTTACCTCATTCCGTCTGTCCTGCCGGACCTTGTTATAGCGGATATGTATGTGCCAGAGCCAGATGGCCTGGAGGTGGCACGGTATGTTCAGCGCCATTTCTCAGGCATGATGAAAGCGATACTTGTTAGTGCCTACGAGGAGCGAGTTTATGAAAGACTGGCGAGAGAAGAAGGTGCACTGGCATTTATCCCCAAAGCTAGGCTTTCTCTGGATGCCCTGCGCCAGGCCCTGAAAGGGGAAGTAAAGCAGTGACCTCAGTCCCCTCGCCTGGAGCGCTTTTTATAACGCACTTACCACCACCTACCTCGGCGTAATCCTGCATCATCAGTAAACCCCGTCCACCGGATACGCTCTTTGGCTCGAACCCCTGGGCATTGTCGCGCAGCGTCAAGTGCAGCGATTCCTCAGAAAGCAGTTTCAACCCAATAGTGATTTTACTTGCCCTGGTATGCTTGACTACATTGGTCAGGGCTTCCTCGGCAATGCGGTATGCTGCGAGTCTAACCCCCTCTGAAATCAACTGGGGATTTAGCCTTTCCCGCTGCTTGAGCTCTTCATCCAATTCCATCTCAATGTTCAAGGAAGCCTCAAATTGGTCTCCCAACGACTGCAGAGCCGCAACCAACCCCCGGCGAAGTATGGAGGGATAGAGACTGTGGCTTATGGGGCGGACCTGGTTATCGAGCAATTCCCCTAATTTCTGGCGCAGGTCCTTTATTTCTTGAGCCAGCTCTCCGGCGTGTGCCTTGTGCTCCAGTTACGTAAGCCGTTGCAGCAGAATGATAAGCCTGTTCTGGACCGACCCGTGGATCTGCTGCGCGATGTCTCTGCGCACTGACTCCTGTGCAACTATAATGCGTTGCAGGGATAGCTGCAATTCCTCCGCTCTTGCCAGGGCTGCCGCATGTTCAATCCGTTCCTGTTCCGCTATCTTGCGTTCGGTGATGTCGCGGAAATTGGCGAGAATACCGCCCACAACCGGGTCGTTAAGGAAGTTTCTAGCCATAACTTCAAGAGTACGCCACGAGCCGTCTCTATGCTGTGCTCTCAGTTCGCCTTGTTGTGTAGAACCGGGCTTTTTGACCAGTTCGGTGAATGTCTTAATGACATATGCCCTGTCATCCGGGTGGATAAACATAAACGAGTTTTTGCCTTTGTGCTCGTCAAGCTTGTATCCCAACACACGTTCAATTGAGGGGCTTTGATACATGATGTCCCCATCGCTGTTTAGTATCGCAACGTCGTCCAATGAATTCTCAATCATCACCCGAAAATGCTCTTCTCTCTGCTTCAGCGCTTTCTGAGCGCGCTGACGCTCGGTCACATCGCGGTAATTAATAACAATACCTTTAACCGCAGGATTATTTAGAAGGTTATTCGCTGTCCCTTCGATGATATGCTCCGTACCATCCTTATGCAGGTATCGGATTGCGGCAGGTATTGCCTGCGCCGGATGTTTGGCAAGTCTCTTGAATGTTTTGATAACCCTTTCCCTATCGTCGGGATGAATAAGATCGAGTATGCTCTTTCCAATCAATTCTTCGGGTTTGATGCCGAGTATCCTTTCTGCGGATGGGCTTTCATAGCTTATGGTCAGGTCTTCACTTACAATCGCGATGCCGTCCAGAGAATTCTCGATGAGCGCTCGGAAGTACTCTTCTCTTTCCCGCAGCATTTCCTCCGCCAGCTTGCGTTCGGTGATATCACGGGCATTAACTACGAAACCCCTGACCGTGGGGTCATCGACGAGGTTATTTGTGATACTTTCAATTACATGCCATGAGCCATTTTTATGCCGGAAGCGTACCTCCAGGGCCACAGGCTGGCCCGGATTTTTAGCGAAGTTGTCAAAGTTGGCGGTGATATACTGCCCATCTTCGGGGGAAAGGAAGAGCAGTGCGTTCTTGCCGACTACCTCTTCGGGTTTGTAGCCAAGTGTTCGTTCCAACGAAGGGCTCACGTAGCGAACGGTCATGTCGCTATTCGTAATCAGGCTGATGTCCATAGAGTTATCGATGAGTACTCTGAAGTTTTCCTCTCTTTTCCTGAGCGCCTCCTCCGCCCTCCTACGCCTGGTAACGTCTCTCATGACAGCGACCAGCGTTTTGGGAATCCCCTGAGCATCTTTAATGACCGAAGCGGCAAAACTGATAGCGATTTCCTCTCCGGCTTTGTTCACAGCGCCGATATCTATATGTTCAGAGCTACCCTTCTCTAATACCTCTTTCAAAGCTTCTTTTGCTCTCTCCTTATCAATCGATTTTCGGTATGTAGGCAATTCAAGAGCAGACGTTCCGACCAGTTCACTTGCCTTGTATCCGAGCAGTTTTTCGAAGGCTTTATTGACATAAACTACTTTGCCATCTGTATCTACCAGCATGACGCCATCGGGCATCTCTTCGATGGCTGCTGATCTGACAAGTTTGCGTTTAAGCTGTGTTGCGTCAACCCTGTCTATCTCGGAATTTGACTTCTCAAGTTCCGCAACACGCTTGTGCAGAGCTTCCAGTTCCTTTATAAGCTGGTTTTTGGCCTTATCTGCATTTTTGGCCATGTGCCGCTCACCCCGCCGACTTTTTGCCGAAGCCAGTTTTCACCCGAATTTGCGGGCATAAAAAAGCATATCAAAAACCTTAAATTAACGCAACTTGCAGGGAGGTTCTCTGACGAACTGCGCTTACATAGTCGCTGTAGAAATGGAAAAGGCGGGATATAGTTGGTACATACCAAGCCCTCGCGAGACTTTGACGGTTGCCGGATATGGAGATAGAATTATTAGGCTGAGTGCTCCGGTTTCTAACCATTAAAACGAAGGTGTTGGAATATGAGAGTGGAAGAGCTCAGGAATTACGGAAAGGGCCTGATGGACAGCGTGCCCGATCCTGGAATGATGGAACGCGAGGGGGAGATGAGGAGGAGGATGCAACAGGAATTAGAGAAGGATCTGGGAAGTGCGGGTGCTATACAGCTTATGTCTAGAATGAAGGAAGAGACCGAGCGCATGAAATCTCAGGATCTTTCCGGTCTGAAAAAGCATGGACTCCGCGATCAAAGATTCATAGGTTCAGTTATTAAGAGGATTGCGCTAATGAAGGCGTTGGCGGATATGATAGGCATGGAGAAGGCATCCGCGTTACAATGCAGGCTGGTAGAAAATACTATATGGGAATTAATGTCGCCGATGTGGCCGTCGGTAGATGACTATAAAGATTGCGGCAACTTCTTTGAGGCTTTCAAGAAATACGGCATGGCTGCTATGTTTGCAAATGCGCGTGCCGGGCTGCACGAAGTGGAGTTAATGGAAGATTCGAACACTGCGCTTGCTTATAACGTCAAGTATTGTGTCTGGCATGAAGCGGCCAAATTGTTCGGGGACGCCTATCTGTGTTACCCTTCGACGTGCTACGGCGATGAGGTCACTATACCCAGGGTGTTGAGTCTGACGGGATCAGTATGTCGTTTCAAGCGTACCGGGACTCTAGCCCAGGGAGCGCCGGTATGTGACTTCAGATATGAGCTTATTGCTCCTGGCGAGCGTTAATGCTGGGCAACCCTATCTCGAATCATCACCACACCGAAGATGGTGGTCGAAATTGCTATCCCGCCATTGGGGTGCAGCCACATACTACCCTGCCAATTGTTATAGCCTATTCCCGTTCCCACAAGTTTCTTGTATACCGTTTCGCCGGTTTTGAAATCGATAGCAGTGAGATACC
>DAOUMT010000237.1:0-26564 GCA_034409195.1 Dehalococcoidia bacterium | reverse complement strand
GGCTTCAGGGAAGCCGCTATCGGTGGTGCTAAAGAGATAGCGAATCCGATTACTTCAGCTACTCTGGCAACAGTGGCTATCTTCATACCCTTAATATTCGTCGGCGGCATCGTGGGTCAACTGTTTATACCCTTTGCCCTGACCGTGACCTTCGCTATGCTTGCCTCACTGCTAGTAGCTCTTATGGTGGTGCCCACACTGTCCAAATTCCTAGTCAGCGCAAAGGCGAAGGTTAAAGTCGGCGTGCCCTGGTATCAAAAGCTCTACACGCCAGTGCTCAAATGGGCGCTCGGTCACCGCGCGCTCACTCTGATAATCGCCGCAGTGCTCTTCTTCGGTAGCCTCAGTCTTCTCCCTGTTATCGGTACCTCATTTATATCTGGCATGGGCGAAAAGACGCTGACTATGTCTATACAGATGCCGCCTGGGACTGACATAGGTGTCACCAGTGCCACAGCAGCCCAGGTTGAAGGACTGCTCGTAGGGAATAAAGAGGTTAAGAACTACTATACTACGGTTGGCACTTCAAACTCCCTAATGGGCGCCATGAGTACTGCCAGTGGCGGAGGCGATAACACCGCTACGATTACCGTTTATCTCGCCCCGGGGGCTGATATGGACAAAGAAGCCGAGGCCCTGGGTAATGCCTCCCAGGTAATAGCAACAGCAGCAAATGCCGGCATAGCTGTTTCTACATCTGAATCAGGAAGTGGGCCTGGGTTATCTGACCTAAATATATCCATTCAGGGCAAGAATCAAAGTGATATCGCCAAGACTACGGGACAGCTTTTTGCTCAGCTTCAAGGAGTAAAAGGGTTGGCTAATCTCGAAAGTGACCTCACCATGGTTGTCCCGAAGCTAGACATCCAGCTAGATCAGGCCAAAGTGGCAGCGTTGGGACTGACACCTGCGCAATTGCAGCAATTGCAGCAGGAATTCTATCTGTTGATGATGGGGAGCACTCTGGGTAATAGCACTACAGTGGTTATAGGCAATGAGAGCTACCCCATATATATTAAAGGAGTGGCCAGTGGTTTAGGCAACGTAACTGAGGCAGGTTCGATGAGAATCGGCTGGCCACAAGCTATCACCCTGGATAAGGTTGCCGATGTGACGTTAACTGACGTACCTACTCACATCAGTCACACCGACCTGGCACTCTCTGCCACTATCACTGGCGCAATAACAGCTAAGGACGTCGGCGGAGTTAACCGAGTGGTTCAACAAAAAATCGATGCGCTGCCACCTAACCCCGGCGTACAGGTAAAGATGGCTGGGGTAGCTGAGGAGATGGCAAGCAGCTTCTCTCACATGGGCATCGCTATAATCGCCGCCATCTTGATAGCTTTCCTCATTGTAGCGTTCATGATGCGTTCAATAATTAACCCGCTCATTATAATGGTAAGCCTGCCTCTGGCATCCATCGGGGCGCTGCTAGGTCTGCTTATTACCCGCCATACAATCGGTGTCTCAGCGATGATGGGCATGTTGATGCTGGTAGGCATTGTCCTCACCAACGCTATCGTGCTTATCGCTCTGGTGGAACAGCTACGTAAAAGTGGTATGAGTACGTACGATGCCCTGGTTCATGGGGGTGAGACCAGACTGCGCCCGATTCTGATGACTGCCTTAACAACTATTTTTGCTATGATACCACTGGCTTTTGGAGTTGGTTCAGGTACTCTCTTGGCTTCGGAGTTGGCAGTAGTGGTCATCGGTGGTCTATTCAGCTCTACACTATTGACACTGGTCGTAATTCCTGTAATCTATAGCCTGGTTGAAGGCCTGCGCCACCGTCGTACGCGAACTGGCTAACCAAACGGCAAATCAGTAGAAGAGGTTTTCTTGAAGAACTCGATATTTGAACCGGTTGAGAAAGAGCTAGTTCTGGTAGAGAACGGCATCAGGGCGATAGCCGACGTAGAGTATCCCTGGCTTGCGGAGCTACTGGATTACATAGTAAACAGCGGCGGCAAGCGGGTCAGACCAACATTAACCCTGCTTGCGGGTAAGATCAATAGCAGATTCAACCTTGACTCACTTATCCCTGTAGCGACAGGGGTCGAGCTTCTCCATACTGCTTCCCTGGTGCACGACGACACTATAGACCTTTCGATGAGGCGTCGCGGCAAGCCTACAGCGGCCAGCATCTGGGGCTGGGGCATAGCCACTCTGGCAGGAGACTATTTATTCTCTAAAGCTGCCGAGTTTGTCTCCAGGGCTAACAGTGTCAGGGCGGACAGACTTTTTGCCCAGACGCTCATGGCCTTATGCACTGGTGAACTTGAGGAGAGTTTCAGCAGCTTCAATGAGAATCAGACACGGGAGAGCTACTTCAGAAAGATTGGCAATAAAACAGCTTCCCTATTTTCTATGGCTACAGAGTCGGCAGGAATAGTTAACGAGGCTCCGGAACATGAGATTAAAGCCCTGAAAGCCTATGGCTATGACCTGGGAGTGGCTTTCCAGATCGTAGATGATATATTCGATTTCACAGCCGATGAGGATAAGCTGGGCAAGCCAGTAGCAAGTGATTTGCTTCAGGGAAACTTAACGCTTCCAGCGATTATGCTCAAGGAACGATACCCTGAAGACAACCCGATAAAAGCAATATTCGAAAACAGGGGAAAGGAGAAAAGCCTTGACCTGGCCATCGAAATGATTCGCAACTCGGGAATTATCACCGATTGTTACAAAGTCGCACAGAGTTTTACGTCAGAGGCATGTAAAACAATCAAGACCTTTCCTGATAGACCCAGTCGCAAGGCGCTTATTGAAATCGCAGATTATGTAGTCGAGCGCCAAAAATAGTGAGTCCTTTTCACGTAAACCCTACAAGGTTAGCTCTTCCCTCAACCTATCCAGGAATCCCGCTGATTTCACCTCACGCTCTAGAAGATAGCGTATATATGCCCTCATCAACTGCTCCAACTCACGAGCTAAATCAGGGCTCACACGCAGTCGGCTGGCAGAGCTAAAATCGTTTCTAAGAAGGAATCTCATCACTTTGATGGCATCAGTCGAGATGGGGCGAACCAACTGTTCTTTCCTGGCGCAATTGGGACAAATCACCCCACCCCCACTGGCACTGAAAAAGTTCTTCTCAGGGGCAAGTGGCGATCTGCAATTCAGGCACTGGTAGAGTTCGGGCTGATAACCAAGATGGCTGAGGAGGTGTAGTTCAAAGTACCTGAGAACAAGCTCGCTGCCGTCTGCTTCACAGAGCCAAAGCAATGTGCCCTGCAACAACCTGTAGACAGGGTAATTCTCAACCTGCTCAGCGGTAAACTGGTCTGCCAGCTCGGCCATATAGATAGCGCAGCTCGTGCGCCACAGGTCGCTTCGTATAGGTAGAAAGCTCTCGATTGTCTGGCTTTGAGTAATTATGTCCAGGTTATGTCCCTGAGCCAGCAGCAGTGAGCTTTGTGTCAGCAGGTCCAGGTGACCTGCCAGCTTACTCTTTGTTCTTCGTACACCTTTTGCTACTGCTCTGATCTTGCCCAGGTTCGGAGTGTATAAGGTGATGATGTTGTCTGCTTCGCCCAGATTGGTTCGCTTTAAGACAATCGCCTCAGTCTTATATACTCGCGGTCTAGCCATCGCATTTCAAGGTGGCTGAACTGCCTGCTCCTGGGATTTAGCGAGAACAATTAAATCTGCTTCTGTCAGTTCGCCTTTGCCATTCATAGATAATCTGTGAATGCTGTTCATGGAGCAAAATGGAATCAACCTCGGCTTTGAGTCTTTGCCAATGACTCCAAAATGGAGCGCACAGTTTTGAACTCTGTCGAGGTCAAAGTTATAAGGGTCCATGAAATGCATGATGCCTATGGTAAGCCAGGTTCCCGGGAGCCAGTTTGTCAGCATCTGAGTAATCGACTTGGAGCTTCTAGTCGTTAGCAGCTTGGGTAAAAGCTTGAACCAGAGCTTGGGTTTAATATGAAGTAACGAGCTAACCATGAGAGACCACATCATTCTCGGCCTGGACCATTTAAGGTCAAATCCTCTGCGCATTTCCTTATACAGTTTCTCATTATCTATGTAGCGTGGCACGGGGACCAGTTTCCCCTTTTCATAATCTACTATGCTTATCAGTCCACAGTGAGGATGAACGCAGAAATCCTGATTCTGACCGCCTTTGGTTATCATTCTTGCCAGCGTCTGATTCATGGGCAGGGAGAAGAAATCGCCCTTCTTAATTTCACCTCGGGTTTGTTCCTCAGCCAGCCTGGTAACATCCGAGCTGGTTATCCGCATCTCTTTTAACTTCGTTGTGTCTATCCTCCCCGAAAAGCTGACCGGCTGAAACACAAGAAACTTAATTATATCTGAGTTTTCGGCAGAGAATCTTATCATGTCGCCAACTTGATTGTCGTTAATCCCCTTTGCCAGCGTAGGTATGAGTGCAATCTTGTTATAACCGATCTTTCTGGCATTTTCCAGGACTTTTTGCTTTGTCGGCCAGAGGTCGAGACCCCTTGCTTTTATGTAAGGTTCAGAGGTAACGCCGTCAAATTGCAGATACAGCCATGCTTCAAGGTCGCGAATTTTCTTAAAGTAATCGATATCCTGTGCCAGCCTTAACCCATTGGTCATAATCAGAATGTAATCATAGCCAAGCTCTTTCTCCATCTGTATTATCTCTGGCAGATCGTCTCTAAGCGTTGGCTCTCCACCGCTATTGCCAACCCCTCTAACTCTGAGAGGATAATTGATCTCCTGAGCATACTCCAGAATTGACCTTAGCTGTTCTTTGCTCAGGTCGCCAGTGCCGTTTTTTGCACCTGCCTGGGCGAAACATATCGGGCAGCGTAAATTGCATCTATTAGTTAGCTCGATGATGAGCAGAGTAGTATGAGTCATATGGTTCTGACATAGTCCTCAGTCACGGGGACAGCCGACCTTAGGTTCCCTCCCTTTGCTTAACCCAATACCATGATCTCTATACTGTTCCGCCCTCAGGTATTCTTTGTAGTCGCTCCAATAGACATCCTCGAAGTTTCCATGTTCCGGGCAGCTCTTTTTCATCAGTACCCGGCCGTCGACTTCCCACAGTTCAGCATCCAGAACTCTCAAATCCACGGGGCAAAGGGATTTTGTTGTTTTAATGACTTTCATGTAATTCACCTACACTAAATTTTTCGCTCACATCTCCTGCCTGCCCTCAATGGCGTGTGTAAGGGTGACTTCGTCCGCGTACTCCAGGTCACCTCCTACAGGTAGACCGCGGGCAAGCCTGGTAAGCCGGACTCCAAATGGAGAAAGCAATCTCTGAAGGTACATCGCCGTTGCTTCTCCTTCAAGGTTAGGGTTAGTGGCCAGGATAATCTCCTTTACAGAGCCTGTCTTGAACCGCTGCAAAAGCTCCTTTATCTTAAGGTCGTCGGGGCCGATCCCATCCATAGGAGAAAGAACACCGTGTAGCACGTGGTAGAGTCCCTTGTATCGGCCGGTACGTTCCAGGGCAAGTATATCAAGGGGTTCTTTGACGACACATATTATGCTGTGGTCTCGCTCTTTGCTGGCACAGATAGCACATGGATTAGTGTCGGTAATGTTCTGGCACGAATCACAGAAGAGTGTTTTCTCCTTGACTGCAATTATCGCTTCAGCCAGGGCTCGCGCCTCAGCTTCAGGTATGCGCAGTAAATAGTAAGTGAGCCGCGCTGCACTCTTGGGCCCAATGCCGGGAAGCTTGCTCAACTCCTCAATTAGACGAGAGACCGGCTCTGCAGCAGGCACATATTCGATTCTCAACTCTCTAAATCCTTCCCAAATTTGAAATCCGAAGGAAAGATAATGTGTGCTGCCTAAAAGAATTTAGGGCATGCCTGGTATTTTAAGCCCTCCTGTTATAGCACCAAGCTGGCTGGCAGCCAGCTCTCTAGACTTCTCTAGCCCTTCGTTTACAGCAGCCATCACCAAGTCTTCGAGCATACTCACATCCTTGGGATCGACGGCCTCTGGAGAGATTTTAATAGAGATTATTTTCTGCTGCCCGCTGACAACCACGGTTACTGCGCCGCCTCCGGAACTAGCCTGCACCGTGGCCTTTTCCAACTCCTCCTGAGCTTTGGCCAACTTAGCTTGCAACTGCTGTGCCTGGCGCAACATATTTTTATTCATCATGTTTGTGCTCCTCTTCTATAATCCGGGCCCCCATCTCCAAAGCCGCATTTACCACTGGATTGCGTGCCTGTTGTTGAGGTTTAGTCGCCTTGTCTTTCGGAGTCAGAACGCAACGCACGTGATAAGGAACGCCGAAAACATCGCGCAACTTGTCCTCCACCAGATGACGATACTTGGGGTCCTCTATCTTAGTCCTGTGAAAATCATGATAGAAACCGAGAACCAGAGTATCACCTTCCAGAGCCACTGCCTCGCAAGCCTTTCTCAACAAAGCATCCAGATTCCCACTAGAGCCTACACCCCTACAGGCGTTAATGAAATCGTTCCAATGTTGACGAATCTGGTCGATGTTTTGTGGAGGCGGCCCGCTGATCGCGCTGACCTTTATCGGAGGCAGTTCAGCGACTACAGGCGGAGCGACAGTATCCGGCTCTTTGGGGCTCTCCGTTCTACGAGGCTTGAGCGTGCTTGCGGCAGGCTCTATATCTACTGCCTTCTCCGACATCTCCTTCCTCGGTTTTTCAGCAGCGGCCAGGGATGAGTCAACAAGGGCAAGCTCTAAAGGCAGGGTGGACTGCGGGGCTGCGCGGAAATCAACTTGAGCGAACAGTTTTATTACCTTTGACAATTCTCCCAGTGATATGTTTGATATAAGATGCTTAATCTCCTTAATCGTCTCGGCGGAAAGGTCTGAGGTATCTCCGGCACCTGACTTGACCAGAAGGATATCCCTCAGATAATCAACAAGCCCCCGGGTGAATTGGCGAAGGTCAACTCCGTCGACAGCCACATTGTTTATGACGGCCAGCCCGCCGGCCACATCTTTCTTCAAAATATGCTCCGCAAGCTGACGGATGCGCATATCGCCGCTTATGCCCAGCTCGGATTGTACCTGCTCAAGGCTTATATCCGAACCGTGATAAAGTACGAGCTGTTCCAGCAGGTTTTCGGCATCCCGGAGACTTCCGGTAGCGGCTTTAGCAATGAGCGCCAGTGCCTGCGCTTCAATCTTGATGCCCTCATGGTGGCAAATGTCCTTCAGCTTATTCACCACAGCCGCTTGAGGCAGGCGCCGGAAGTCGAACCGCTGGCATCGCGATAGTATTGTCAGAGGCACCTTGTGTACCTCGGTGGTCGCCAGTATGAAGATTGCATGCGGCGGGGGCTCCTCGAGTGTCTTGAGCAGGGCATTGAATGCAGGCTCCGTGAGCATATGCACTTCATCTATTATGTAAACTTTGTAGCGGGCTAAGTTCGGGGCAAAATTTATCTTCTCCCGAAGGTCGCGGATTTCATCTATTCCTCTGTTGGATGCTCCATCGATCTCTACCAGGTCCAGCGCCCGGCCTTCATTGAACGCCTGGCACATACTGCAGGTATTGCAGGGCTCGCCCTTGCCATTGGTAAGGCAGTTGAGAGCTTTTGCCAGTATCCTGCCTGTGCTGGTCTTGCCTGTGCCCCTGGGGCCGCAGAATAGGTAGGCATGAGCAACCCGCCCTGTTGCCAGCGCATTAGCCAGTGTTTTTGTAATCGGCTCTTGCCCGACTACTTCGGCCAGTGTTTGAGGCCGCCACTTTCGATAGAAGACCTGTGAAGCCATTCCTCAATCGCGTCCTGGAGAAACTCTTATACTTTAGATGTATGCTGACGATATTATAGACCACGACGCAAGGTAGTTCAAACAAGGAGGGTTTTGGGTACAGCACGGCCCAAGATTTATGTCGCATGAATTATTCAATTTTGGGTCGCTGACGGGGGTTTCCGGCTCAGCTTCGACTGAACGTAGATTTCAACCTCAAAAAGGGTATAACCCCAGTCCGGGTTCGTTTACACATTCTTCTATTTTTGCTTCATGGCTCCGAAGCTTTTAGTCAGTTTCGGCCCTTCAGCAAGCTCAGGGCAAGCTCCATTCGACTTCGCTCAGGGCAGGCCTCTTCGCCTGCGCTCAGGACAGGTCTCAGGGCAAGCTCTTCACCGCTACTGACAGATGGAAGTAGTGAGGGGATGTCCCGACTCCCCAGCGTTTCCGGTCTTTCACGGAACCCGCACCACAATATGGTTTTGGGACAATAATAGAACATTAGTTCAATTAGTGTCAAGAGGAAGATGTCGCGGGGAAAAACCTAACAGCTCGTGGCTGATGGCTCGTGGGGGACGGGTTTACCGCAGAGGGCGCGGAGAACGCAGAGGGGAAGAAGGAATAAGACAAGAAATGTAGGGGCGCAATGCCTTGCGCCCTTCGTGCCATTCCTGCGAAAGCAGGAATCCATGCCCCAAAATATCTATTGACATTTGTGTATGTATGTGTTACTTTTACTCTAGAATCACGATGAGGGGCCATCCAAAGGGTTCCGTCCCGCGGTAATGCCCCTCTTTTTTATTCACCAAGCTTACTATGCTCCAGCTTGCCCCTGAGGTCGTTCATAAACATAATATGGGGCATCATTTTTCGGAAAAGCGACGAGAATTTATTTCTGTTTGGGACCATTAGTTTCAGCAGCTTATCCTTCTTCACAAGGTAGTCCACCAAGCAATAGAAATCACCGTCCCCCGTAACAATGAGCGCTTTGTCGTAGTTGTCATACTCGATCATGGCGTGCAAGACCAATTCAGCATCGACATTACCCTTCACTCTGCCATCGGGGAGTCTGAGCGTTGGTTTGAAAATCAGGATATACCCATCCTTTTGCAGGCTAATATATAGGTCTTGATTCTCATAAATGTACCCAATAAATTAGGAAGGCATGGGTCACGCTGAACTTGTCACGAAGAAATTGTTTGAACTTCCCGAAGTCCAGAACCCATCCCTGGTCGCGAATAGAAAGGTTGAGGTTCTGGCTGTCGATAAATACGTAATTATTTTGTCGTCTATTCATGGATATTTGCTTGTAGGATATTCGTGAGTATGAACTATTCGGAATCTATTGTCAAGGGGAAATGGCCCAGGAAAGAGGTTTACCGCGGAGGGCGCGAAGAACGCAGAGAAAAATATAGGATAGAATTGCAGAATGAAACGAGGGGGTGAGATCAATCAATGTGGGGGCACAAATTTTTGCGCCCTTCGTGCCATTCCTGCGGAAGCAGGAATCCAGGCCTCAGTCTTTGAAGAAGTCTTCAACCACCACAATCTCTTCCGGCGTTAGCCTGTAAAGTAGATACACCACTTGGTCAATCTGGCATTCTAGTTGCTTTACTTTGGTTTGCTTGGCGGTATTGGAAAGATAGTCTGCATCTCTAGTGATAGCAAGTATTTGGTCGACAATTGTGGTAAGGATTTGTTTGTCTTCTTTATTCGCGATTGTTAAGGGTAGTTCCTGTAAGTTACTTAAGACTATCTGAGGGAATGCCTGCTGGTTCGTAATAAACCGTTGTCTGGCATAATAGGTCATTAGTTTGCTGTTAAGTATCGAAAGTACATACTTCAGATCTGGTCCTGTCATAATATAGATAGTACTTTCCACCAATTCTGGCGAATCAGAATAGGTTGCACAAACGCAATCGCCTGTTCTTCTGATGAGTATTCTTGGAACCGCGAGATGTTTGGCCAAGACCTTAGTGCCGCCAACTATCTCCAATTCTTTATACGTCGTAAAGTATTGATAATATAGCCAATATTTATCGATATTTTTACCAAGCAGGAATGGTAATTCAGTGGCTGTAGATTTGTGTGGCCTTAAATGTTCATCGCGGTCTTTAACCACCATCCCTTTTGAAAAAGAGTAGTTGAGAGAGGAAAGTGATTCCCCATTTTTTGATATCTTTTTAACAATACTATTATCGCTTTCACGCGTCTTCCACTCATAATACGGGGAGTTCATTATGTCGAAGTAACCTATTCGCTTTATCTCAGATATTTCGCCGTCTCTACTCATCAAATAAATCGGAAATTCAGAGACCTTCTTCTCAGATGCTAGAAAAACTACATTACCTATTACCGACGACTCGAAGACAAACGTATCAAAAATAATTAAGCTCTTCAGCGATTTTTCATTATTGAAGAGTTTTCTTACATTCGTGTAGCTCTTTGTATTTGTCAATCCCTCTGGGACAATCATTACAATAGTCCCAGCAGGATTCAGAAGTTTAAACCCCAACTCAATAAACAGAGCAAACAGATTTTTTGACTGTGCTCCAATCAGTACTTTGAATCGTTTGTTATATTCTTTCAATAAGGCAACGTCGTAACTATTAACAGTCAAATTCAGATACGGTGGATTGGCTATTACAATATAAAATCCATGTTTAATGCCGAACATCCAGTCCGGGTCAAACCAGCCACAGGATTCGTAAGAGAACGGGTCCCATTCCGTCAGTTTTCTCACGAGCGTATCTGAGCGAGCCCAATCCACATTTTCCCTGAAAAGCTTTTGCTGTGTGGCTCGAAATTCCTTCTGAATTGATTGCTTCTCTACACCGTAACTGCTTAAGTAGCTTTCTCTTAGCTCTTTAAGCCTTTGTACCGTGGCTGAAACACCAAATGTGCCCTGGCGTTCAGCTTTAGGGGCAGCCCGATGAGCGTATTTGCTGCTACAAATTTGAACTCGAGGTTGGGAAGAGGCTCAATACCGCGGTTTTCTTCACTATCAAGAACAAGTTCATCCACTACAAGGGAAAGGAAGCATCTGAGTTTGGCAATCTCCACAGCTATGGGCTGAATATCTACACCATAAATGGAGTCCCTGATAATCATCAGCTTACGTATGTAAGCCCAGTTTTCACGGCTGACATTCTTCTCTACGGTCTGGCGTACCATGGGGTCAAGTGAATCTAAATACTGCTTCCGCCATATTTCCAATTTGGGATCAACCTTTTCCAGTACCAGCAACATCCGGTGCAGAATGCCCATGAGGAAAGCGCCGGAGCCGCAGGCGGGGTCAAGGACTTTGATTTCCTTCAGCGCTGTTACAACGGCGTTCCTCTCAGTGTCTGAAAGGTCAACAGGCTCGTCTTCATAGGAGAGCAAATGATTAACCTTATCCTCGGCAAGGGCGGCCTTGGTCAGCAAATATTGTTTCAAGGACTGCTCCACCATATAGTCCACAATGACACGCGGAGTGTAATAACTGCCGGTGGCTTTGCGGGCGGTCTCCCCCGTTTCGGGAACGATCTCTGCCAGCAAGTTTTCAAAGATTCTGCCCAGCATCTCAGGGTCAACTGAGACATCAGCGTCAACCACGCTGTTTTCATCTATGGTGAAGTTGTACTGCTCAAGGACGCTGAGAAAATCCACGAACCATTTGTCCGGAATCTTGAGAGCATAGTTTGGCACGCTCACATAATAATCGTTTCCATGAGGTTCAAATAATCCGCCGTTCAGGAAAGGTATCTTGTCCGCCTGCGGCAAGGAAACCGTTTTCCTCTCGTTGATGGGTCTGTTCATTACCTCAAAGAACAGCGGCTCCAGGATGAAATGATAGTAATCCCTATGAGTCTGAACTGCAGAGATCGATAGGGTTTCTTCGGGAATCAGAGGAATGCCACTAGCTGACTTCTTATGCTTCAAAAACCAGCAGAATATGATGCGGCCAATAAGCCGTACGGCAAACTCCTCGTATTTCTTATCATCGTCTTCAGCAACAAAGGGCAGCACCATCTCCCTTTTGTAATCACTTTTACCGGTTAACCTGTAATAGTACTTGGCGATTTCTTTGTAGAACTCTTTATTGACCTTCTCTACGGAGAAGGCATCCTTGATAATGTCCAGACTGGAGAAATTACAAGCACCGACTCGGCGCAGGAACGTATTGTTGGTCTGGTCTCTACTGACGAAGTAGGTGAAACGGCGGAAGTTGCTCCAGGATTTTTTAGTGCCCTCAGCCTGGCCGTATACCAGACTGAAACGGAAACTGCCGGCCGGGTCGCTGAAGACAAAAATACCGGCGTCATATTTCATGTAGTATTTAAGAATCTTCTTGGCCTTCTCGTACTGGGCTTTCTTGCCACTGCGCTCGGTCAGGTCACGTAGCACTTCTGCAGTTACCACCACGAGCTTTTCGCTTGGATTGAACACAATCTCACCGATTGTCTGGAAGTTGGTGAACTGCTCATCATCGTAGGCCGACAGATCGCCTTCCATTTCAGAGTAGCTCTTGCTCACATCATAAAAGAAAGCGCTCAGGTTATCCTCAACGCCTCGGTCTATGACTGCCTGGAGCAGGTCTTTACTCATCTCTTTCCCCGATGTTTTCAATGGCGATGATGACTTCTTTATCCAGCTTGCCGATTTTCTGTTTTATTCTTTCGAGATAGTTTTCACCCAGTTCGGTTTTAAGACTGCTCAGCTCCTCTTTGATTCCAGCTATCTTATTTTCATCTTTGGAGCCGGTGTCCAGATTTGTGATGCGCCTTAAAGTGTAGTCGGACAGTGTCTTATAGTCCTCAATATCCTCAAAGAGATTCAAGAGTAGGCGGTGAAATTCTCTGTAGACACCTGATTTGTCATCCAACAGCGTTTTTATATTATTGTATGCCTTCTTCTCTAGGCTCAACTCGCTGGAAGGGATACCAGCCTTTTCTTTGAGCTCCTTTATTTTCGTATAGTTATCCCAGAACTTATTGCTTAGCGGCAATGGCTTCTCATCCTTCTCACATCGTATCAAGGGCAGGGCTTCTTCAAACAACAACTCCGCCGGTTCCTTGGTGTCATCCAAAACGTTCCGTATGAACAAGCCCATCCCCTTCTTTATGAAGACTGTCAGAGTGTAGTAATTGTATTGTTTAGCGACCTTTATTCTCGAAGGCAAGCTGCTGATTTTCTGCTTCACTGTCTGGTCAATGTCAGCATACATTCTGCGGATGCTGGTCTGGAAGCTCTCCTGTTCCAGATTATCCGGATTCTCCTGAATCTTCTCAAATAGCTTGGCGGCAGTGGGTTCCTCGTCCGGGTCGAATATCTTGGCGTCTTCCCCAAGCATGTTATGAATCAGGAACATCTTCTCCCTGGCAATCTGGCGGCTCTTCACGTATTCGGCGCCTTTCTCTGTAGGGAAGAAATTATAAATATACAGATTGTCAAAAACCTTTTTGCTGATGCGGTTTATTCTGCCGACACGCTGAACTACGCGCGTGGGATTCCAGGGGATATCAAGGTTGATAACTGCTCCGGCACGATTCAAATTGAATCCTTCTGACATCTTATCGGTGGCAATGAGTATCTTGTATTTGTCGGTCTTGTTCGGGTAAGTCGTATCGAAGTTGCTCAGTATTTCCGTAGCCTTGCCTTCGCTGAAATCGCCTTTGACACTAATAAGCTGAAGGGGGAATTTTTTCTCCAAATATTCTTCAACATATTCCACTGTGTCTATGTACTCCGAGAAAATAACCACCTTTCTTGATGGCTCTGTCGATTTGTCCTTCTGATTCATTATCCGAGTTAAATTCTCGGACAGGCTCTTTAGCTTGGGGTCATTTTCCACCAGCTTCAGGCGGTCGAGTTCTTCGAGAATATGGTCGAATAATCTCAAGTCTTCTTGTATCTCGGCCAGAAACTTGTCTTTCTCTGCAAATTCATTCACGTTATAGACTTTATAGTGTTTGGGATAAATGCCGGAGGTAAGTCTTTGCTCGTACTCCGTCAACTCTCCTTCGATTTCGTCTTCATCGCATTCATATATTTTATCAATCAGTTTGCGGTCCAATATGAATTTACCGCCACTGTTCCCGATGAACTTCTGAACTTTTCCTGTTATCGATTTGAAATTCTCAATGCTTTGCCTGAACGCTCCGAATGAGCTCTCGAATCGCTTGACCAGAAGCCGTCTCATGAAGTCATACAGATTTTTCTGAATGAGGGCTTCGCGGTTCTCCTCTTCACCCAGTTTGTCCTCGGGCAATCCCGTTTTGCCTGCCTCATAGACAAAGGGGCGATAAATAGCGCCGGTGAACTTGCCGCCTTCACCAAAGAACTCCTTGATTACTTTTTCGTAGAATGCCAATTGTTCGGGAGTCAATTCAAAGAAGGCTTCACAGGGGTCCTTAACCTCAGAAAGCTCATAGATTTCTTTCGAGTATTCCGGGTCTTTCTTCAGGTCAATCCTGTTTCTGCGGATAGTGACTTGAGAAATGACACTTCGAATGTCCTTAGAAAGATATTTGGCCCGCTCCATTAGTTTCTTGAGGTCTACCTTATCCGACTCAAATAAGGCTTTGTAATCGGTTAAAGCGCTATCCTTCTTCTTTTTGTCGGATGAGTTGTAGTTCTTTTTGATGTTAGACAGTCTCTTGAATATCTGGTTATATTGTCTGAATTTGTCATCAAGGTTGCTGGATAGAGTAAGACTTGATTTGCCTGGTACGATAAAGAGTTTCAGAAGGGAGAAGATATCAGCGGGGGTGTTATTGAACGGCGTGGCTGTGAGAAGAATGACGATTTTATCCCTGCAGATATTGCTGAGGATTTCGTAGGCTTCGGTATCTTGATTTCTGAAGCGTTGGGCTTCATCAACAATAATGACCTCATAATCCTTTTCGTTTTGAACCAGATTCAGGCTAGCTCTCAGGCTCTCAAGCCCCAAAGAGCGTATCTCCCAGAAATTGAGTTCGAAATCGTGTTTGTATTTCTCCCAGCCTGTTCTGTTCCCTTTATCGTCAATTCCCCCGATAAGAGCCGGTGGGCAAATGATAATGCCACGTTTGTTCAGGCATTTTGCAACCATCCCAGCTATGATGCTTTTGCCCAATCCGACGACATCGGAGATGATAACACCACCATTCTGCTCGATTACGCTAAGCGCCTGAGCCACAGCGTCTACTTGATATTTATATTTGCGATAACCTTTTTCTTCCAGTAGTTGGAATACATACTCCTTTAGATTTGCGGGTTTGTGTAATTCAAGATATGTCTTTAGCACAAAAGCGAATGCTTCATAAGGGGTGACTTCGGCTAACAAGGTAGCTTCGGTTAGAACAGCTATCAATTCCTTTTTGAATACATCGTCTTCTGTTATCTTAACTGAATTCGGGGCTTTCCAGAGTTCATCAAAATAATTCTCAGCTTCTTCTGTGCCGTAGTCGCTGATTTCAACGTTGAACTCATTTTGCTTTGATAATCCGGCTCTGGTGAGATTGCTACTGCCGGTAATAAAGCAACATGGTTTCAAGGCTTTGTGTTCATCTTTGATGTTGAAGAAGTATAACTTGGCGTGATTAGGCTCTCTGGTTTTTCTGATAATCAGTCTGTCATCCACGATAGCTTGAATAAAGAACCTGGCCTGCTCATAGAAATCTGCATTGTCGAATTCATCCGAGTTAATGGATTTAACGACAGAATCTTTGAAAAGCGACTGGTGCTTGTTCCCATCCACTTTACCGGTATGACCATATTCAATGAGCCCGTAGTTTGCCTTGTCTACGTTTAGCCCAACAAGAACCTGTATCGTTGGGGCTGGGTTGTTCTTTATGGATTCGTATAACTCTCTAATTCCTGAGAAATAGAAAAAGCCAACCAGGAACTTCAACTCTTTGCTGAAGCCTATTAGCTCCGAGATTCTCTGTTTGAGAACCTTACTCTCATTATTCGTGATGAACGCGCTTTGCGATTTTGGGGACACGGTGAAAATCCTTAAACCAATGGATATTTGTTAAGGCTCTGCATCGCCACGTATCGGTGATATTCCAGTATGAATGTTGTTTATATCATACTCACATGGTTCATCAAAAACAAGAGGTTTTGTGTTGGGAGCGTCTGGATTCCTGCTTCCGCAGGAATGGGACGTAGGGCGCATAGCCATGCGCCCCTACAGAATGATTACTGTGAGATTGCCGCGTCGTCCCGACAAGTCGGGCTCCTCGCAATGACATGGGTGAATTATCCCCTTTATCCTTCGACTTCGCTCAGGACAGGGCCTTGTCTCTCTCGCAAGTGGCGAGAAGATTGGGCACAATGCCTTGTGCCCCTACACCTATGTTGTTTTGATGGAAGCTACGATCCTGGCTTCCATAGACCTCATCTTCTCCGCCTGCTCAGGCAACTCGTGGTCGTATCCTAATAGATGCAGCACGCCGTGAGCAACTAGAAGAGACAGCTCTCTCTCCAGAGGATGTCGCCGCTCTTCAGCCTGCCTCTTTGCCTGCGGGTAGGAGATAATTACCTCGCCAAGGTGGATGACATCATCGGGCGGGGTGATAAAGGGCTGAGCGTCTGAGCCTTTCTCAGAGAGAGAAAATGCAATAACGTCTGTTGTCCTATCCACATTCCGGTAATTCCGGTTGAGTGCATGTACAGTATCGTCACCGGCTATGACCAGTCCCAGCTCTACCGGTGAGCTTATGCCTGTGTGGACAAGGGTGAGCTTTACCGCCTGTCTGAGCCACTGCTTAGAAACGAATCTGGCGAATGGCTTCTCAATTCGTATACTCAACTGGATTTTCAGCATTATACTCACTCCGGCCAAATCATAGCGCGGCAGCAACAAAGTGGCAATAGCAGGTTTGTGAGCATTTAGAAACCCAATTACCATTCCGTGCTTGACACGGAATCCAGAAAACCCAGCTTCAAAATTCGGTGAAGGTAGCTGGATACCGACTTTCGTCGGTATGGTATACTCATAGCAAAACGACCTCGGTCTGTGGGCAATACTCAAGATAGGGCTAAGGTGAAAACATGGTGACCGCAAGCTCGGCCAGTCTAAGCACCACCCAGGGATAAATGCCCAGCAGAAGGACGCCTAGTGACGTTATAGTCAAAGCAGCCTGAATCGGCATGGGAGAGGCGACTGCTTCCTCGGATGCCGCTTTACCTACGTACATCACCTTTACTACCCTTAGATAGTAGTACGCGGAGATTACTGAATTGATGACGGCTATAATTACCAGCCACAGCAGGTTGTGTTGTATCGCAGCATTGAATATATAGAACTTCGCTATAAACCCTCCCGTGGGCGGGACTCCGATGAGAGAGACCAGACATATCGTTAGAACCAGGGCTAACGCAGGTGACCTCTGCGCCATGCCTGAATAGTCCTTGATTTCATCGCTATTCGTCTTGTTCGATATAGCAATGACAGCTATGAAAGCACCCAGATTGGCTAACGCGTAAGTGGCCAGGAAGAACAGTACACCGCTTCTGCCCAGAGAGCTTACAGCAGCCAGCCCTACCATGATATAGCCTGCATTAGCTATGCTCGAATAAGCCAGCATTCTCTTTATGTTGGTCTGCGCTATGGCAACTATGTTGCCCAAAGTCATTGATATGGCACCGAGTACGGCAAATATCATCCCCCAGTTCTCACTCAGCAGCGGGATTCCGAATGCAGTGTAGAAAACCCTGAGAATGACTGCGAATCCGGCTGCCTTGCTGGCTACAGAGAGGTAAGCGGTTATAGGTGTAGGAGCACCCTCGTATACATCAGGGACCCACATCTGGAAGGGGACAGATGCGATTTTGAATCCGAAACCCGCTACTATCATAATGATGCCCAGAAGGAGCGCCGGGCTGTCCCAGAGCTGTCCTCCGGAGATAAGCCCAGAAACCTTTTCTACGATTTGGTTGAGCTGGGTAGTTCCGGTGAGTCCGAAGACAAAAGCCATGCCGAAGAGCAGAACGGCAGAGCTTACTGCACCCAGAACCATATACTTCAAACCGGCTTCGCTCGACTTCTTGTCTCTGAGGAAAGCAACCAGGGCGTATAAGGAAATGCTAGAGAGTTCCAGAGAGACATAGATAGATACAAGCTCTCCAGTCGATGCCATCAACATCAATCCGACTGCTGAGAAGAGCACCAGGGCATAGTATTCGCCCTGGAAGCGAGCAAACTTGCTCACATAGTCCACCGAGGAGATAATGACCAAGGCTGCGATGCCGATGATGAGGAACTTGAAGAACAGGCTGAAGTCGTCCACTACCAGCATGCCGTTGAACGATGACTGGTGCTGGCCCCAGAGGATAATAGTGAAAGCCAGGGGAATTGCCAGGGCAGCAACGCTGAATCCAGCCAGCAATTTCTTCTGCTTAATAAAAAGGTCGAGTAGAACCACCGCCAAGGCGATCCCTGTTACACTCAATTCAGGCGATAGCAGCCAGAAATTCAATTATTTACCCCCAAAGACAGCCTAACCGAAAATATGGAACACAGGCCCTATAACATCCATAAGAAGCTTGGGATAGACCCCGAATAGCATAATCAAAGCTACGAAGCTGAATATATAAACCTTTTCCATGTTGTCGGCGTCTTTAACGCCGTTGTATTGCTCTTTAGGCGCTCTGTAAAACACTCTTTCCAACATCCATAGAATATAGCCGGCACCCAGCACTATTCCCAAAACTGCCAGAACCACATAAGTTTGAGCTGAGTGTAAAGCAGTGCTGCCAAAGCTGCCCACAAACACAGTAAACTCTGCAATAAAACCGACAGTCGTAGGCAGCCCCAGCGCTGCCAGCCCAGCTATGCTGAAGACCACAGCTATAACTGGCATCTGTCTGGCCAGCCCTCCCAGCATTGGTATCTGACGCTGGTGAGTCTTGTCGTAAACCAGTCCCACCATGGCGAACAGAAGCCCGGTGATGAGACCGTGGCTGAACATCTGAAGCGTGGCTCCGGTGAGGCTGACCTGAGTCAAGGCGAATATCCCCAGAAGCACAAAACCCATGTGGCTAACCGAGCTGTATGCGATCAGCCTCTTCAAGTCAGTCTGCCTCATAGTTGCTGCTGCACCATAGAGTACGCTCACCACCGCAAAAGCAGCCAGGAGCCCTGTATAATGCTCAGCTACACCCGGAACGAGGCCGCCACCACCGAATCCGGCCACTAGACGTATCATTCCGTAAGCACCCATCTTGAGCAGTACACCGGCCAGCATGACGCTCACTGCGGTGGGAGCATCGGTATGAGCATCAGGGAGCCATGTATGCAGTGGAAATACAGGCAGTTTGATTGCGAACGCAATAAAGATAAGGAAAAATATGGATGATAGAGGGATGACCGGTATCAGCTTCGCTGTCCCACTGGCGATATCGACCATGCTGAATGTATGCGGTGAAGCAGAGTAGTAGAGTGTTAGTATCCCGGCCAGCATAAACGCGCTTCCGAACAGGGTGTATATCACGAACTTTGTCGCAGAATATTCCTTCCTCCCCAGAGGCGGCGGAGTGCCCCAGATGGAGATCAACATGTACATGGGGATAAGCTCCACTTCCCAGAATAGGAAGAAGAGCAAAAGGTCCAGGGACATGAAGACGCCCAAGATACCGGTTTCCAGAATTAAAAGCCAGGCGAAATATTCTTTTGTCCTCAGATTAATCTTCCATGAGACAAAGACAGCGACGAAGCCGAGGAAGGTGGTTAGTATTACCATGGGCAGGCTTACGCCGTCAACACCGAGATGATACGTGGCGTTGATTGAACTAATCCACTGCGCCTGCTCCACAAACTGGAGGCCACCGCTACGGTGAAACATGGCAAACAGCGCAATTGAAAGTGCAAAAGGAATAAAGGTGAAAATAGCCGCTGTGAGCTTAACTGCTCGTGGCTTTTTGGCAAACAGGGCTATCAGTATCGCCCCCAGCGCAGGCAGAAATAGTATTATTGAAAGAGGATGGATATAATCTATATTCAAACTATTGAACTCCTACTCCAACTTTCTATCTATAAGCAAAGAAAACTGCCACGATTATCACAACGCCTATCGCTATCGCCATACCATAGCTCTGAAGCTGACCTGTCTGTAGCTTGCGCAAAGCGCCGCTTGCTGACACTGTAAGCTTACCCACTCCGTTTACAATCCCATCAACTACATAGGTGTCAAACATTTGGATTAGTTTGAATAGCCCTTCATATAGAACTCGAACTACCAATATTTGCTCGTAAAGCTCATCGAAATAATATTTTCGGGAAAACAGAGTATATATGGGAGCGAATATCTGGCCTATCTTCTCTGACGAAATCCACTTAGCGCTATATATTGCATAAGCGACCAAAATGCCAGACAGGCCGACCACTAAAGAAATCAACGGGAGGGGTTCATGCAAGGCATTACTAAACACACCGAAGAACGCACTCGGCTCCAAACTTACTCCAGGCATCCCGGCATAGCTGCCGCCAGCGAGGAATTTAGCGACACCTCCCGCCCAGAAGCTCCAACCAGCCCCGAGAGCGAAGATGGCTAGAATGACCATGGGGAAGACCATCACCAGAGGAGATTCATGAGGCCCACCGTGTGAATCATGACTGCTATGCCCGCCATGTCCTGTCTCACCGCCGCGGTATTCACCACCGAATGTCATGAAAATTGCTCTGAACATGTAGAAAGCGGTCATGAATACGGTTATTATGGCAAGCCAGAATAGTACCGGCGTGTGATGCCAGGCTTCAAGTACTATCAGGTCTTTGCTCCAGAATCCAGCGAAAGGCCAGATCCCAGAGAGGGCGAGCGAGCCGACAACGAAAGTGCCCAGAGTCCAGGGCATGTATTTACGCAGGCCTCCCATTAGGCGCATATCAAATGTGCCGGTAGCATGATTGGCGCTGCCTGAGCCCAGGAAGAGAAGACACTTGAAAAATGCATGGGTAAAGAGATGAAAAATGCCCACCGCTATGCCTAATGCAATCCCTTCTTCATAAGTTAGATAACCCTTTGAAACAGCTAAACCTACTGCGCCTAAGCCGAGCATCATATAGCCCAACTGGCTGATTGTAGAGTAAGCAAGAACCCTCTTGATATCGTTCATGACTATGCCCATGCTGGCAGCGAAAATAGCTGTAAATCCTCCGATAACAGCAACCATTGTTATGGCTGTCTCGGAACTGGCGAACATGGGCAGGGTGCGCGCAACCAGGTAAACACCGGCGGCAACCATGGTGGCGGCATGTATCAATGAGCTGACCGGCGTAGGACCTTCCATAGCGTCGGGAAGCCAGGTATGTAGTGGGAACTGGGCAGATTTCCCCACCGCACCGGAGAAGATACCCAGCATGGCCAGGGTAAATGCTGTGCCGCCGAGAGCTCCTGCTACCGCCATCTGGTTGAGTTGGGCTATATTGAATGTGCCGTAGGTAAAGTAGATAATAAGGATTCCCATGAGGAAGCCGAAGTCACCGAAACGGGTGACGACAAAAGCCTTCTTTGCTGCTGCTGCCGCCGAAGGCCTGTGGAACCAGAAGCCGATGAGCAAGTAAGAACCGAGGCCAACCCCTTCCCAGAATACGTAGACCAGAAGTAAGTTCGATGCCATGACAAGGCCCAGCATGGACATCGTGAACAGCGACATAAAGGCAAAGTAGCGATGATATCCCGGGTCACCCTTCATATATCCCTGGGAATAGATTTGCACCATGAGGCTGACACCGCTGACCACGATGAGCATTATCGCTGTGAGGTTATCAGCCACAAGTCCCAGGTTAATCTTAAAGTTACCTACTACCGCCCATTCCATTGTGCTCTGGATAGGGAATTGGCTAGAGCTGGTTAATACCCAAATCGAGAGTCCCAGAGCGGCAGCAAGACAGGCAATGATGGTATAACCACTGAGCTTAGGACGGTTATTGAAGAATGGTCTTAATATGAGGGAAATGAATAGAAGCGAGAACAGTGGCAGCAGGAAAATAGCCCATAATACTGATCCAGATAGCATCTATATTTTCCTCAGAATGTCCTCTATGAGATGTTTTTTAAGCTCCGGGACTAAGACCCTGTACCTTGCGTTTTCTCCTACTTCAGAGCCTTCAGGAAGTATTCTGGTAGGAATCCCTTCGGCCTCGAAGAGCTCCTTCCACATTTCGGCTGCTATCAAATTGGGTACAGTTTTAAATTCAGCCCACATCTATAAACGCTCTATATTCCCTGTTAACCCTTCATAGAGTCTACCTGCTCCACATCCACACTCTGGCGGCTGCGATAGATGGCGATTATTATTGCCAGACCTACTGCCGCCTCAGCAGCAGCCACAGTTATGACAAAGATGGCAAAGACCTGCCCCGTTAATAACACCGCTTTAGGTACGAGATAGCGTGAGAAGGCGACCAGCGCTATATTAACCGCGTTGAGCATAATCTCGATACACATCAGGATAGCAACAGCATTGCGCTTGGCCAGCGCACCGTATAGCCCGATGGAAAATAGGAGTGCTGATAAAATCAAATAGTGTTCAAGTCCGAAATGCATACAAATTAGTCCTTATCATTTTTATCCCTATCCCTTACCAGTACTATGGCCCCTATCAATGCTGCCAGCAGGAGCACTGACGCTATCTCAAAGGGAAGCACAAACCCTTTGTGCTGGTCGAAAAGCGCCGTAGCAATGTAGCTTGTAGTCGGCTGGTTAAGCGGTACTGTAACTCCCTGAGAAACCGCTGTCACTGTAGTCCAGTCTGTGCTCACTACAACCCCGACGATGGTTGCAAATACCCCTAAGGAGACCAGGAGGGCTGGGATTTTGAGCCTGTTAAAAGGATTGCCCTCTTTTACGTTTCGAGTAAGCATAATGGCAAATAGGAGGAGTATCCCGATGGCCCCGGCATAGATTAAAACTTGTACTGCGGCCAAGAAGTCGGCATTAAGCGTGATATATATCCCCGCAACGGCGAAGAAACACAGCACCTGCAGCAGAGCGGCGCGGAAAATGTCGCGCAGCAACACTACCGCCAGCGCAGCACCTACCATGATTATCGCCAGTATCCAGAAAGCTAACTCAACCGTCATTTTTCATCCGTATTCTTCGATATCTGGCCGTAAACCAGGAGTGTTTGCTCCGGCATTCTCTCATCTATCTCAGTATGACCGTAAGAGCTCGGCTCACTATCCGGGGACATCAACGCTTCCATGTCGGCCCAGAGCAATTTCCGGCTATACCTGGCCTGCTCGTAGCCGCGCCCCATATACAGGGCGCTGTAGGGACAGGCTTCGACACAGAGACCGCAAAACATACACCGCCCTATGTCGAACTCAATCTTATCTACCGCATATTTGTTCTCACCATTCTTTGAGGTTGTGATTCTTATAATCCCGTGCGGGCAGCTCTTGGCACAGGTAGCACAGGCCGTGCACAGGTCGCTTCTCCACACGAACTGCTGCCCTCTAATACGGCGCGATGTCTCAAGCTTCTTCTCTGGGTACTGTGTTGTGACTTTCTTACGGAACAGGTGCTTGAGAGTCAGCGCCATACCTTTGGCTATTCCTAGCCCGGAGCCTTCCAACCTCAACTCTTCCTCCTCCCAATTTAAAGAATACCTTCGACCATAAAATGATGAGTGCCGCCGCAATGGCGAAATTCACGAAGATGAACGGCCAGGGGAAGCTCTGCCAGCCGCTCATCCATGTATCCCATGCCAGCACCTCGGCAGCCGTTATGAATACGTTGACCAGAGCTACAGGCAAAAGGAACTTCCACGAGAAAGCCATGACCTGGTCGATACGAAGTCGAAGCAGAGTGGCACGCATCCACAGAATGAACATAAACACAGCTATCAGCTTTAATACAAACCAGAACCAGAAAGGTAGAAACGGCCCTTTCCAACCGCTGAGGAACAGTGTTGTCACTATGATGGCGACCGACAGCGTATTGATATACTCAGCCAGGTAGAACATAGCGAACTTCATCCCTGAATACTCGGTGAAATACCCGGCAACTATCTCTGAGTCAGCCTCAATCATATCCATAGGAGAGCGGTTGAGCTCTGTGATTGCGCCGATAAAGTAAATCAGGAAGCCCAGAGGCTGCAGCAATATAAATGGAATTGTCTGTTTGCCCACGATCTCACTCATTTGTAATGAGCCCACTATCAACACCACGCCGACAATGGACAGCACCATGGGCACTTCGTAGCTTATTAGCTGCGCCACACCTCTCATCGCGCCTATCAATGAGTACTTATTGTTCGAAGCCCACCCCGCCATAAATATCCCGATAACAGCCAGAGAGCTGATGGCAACTACATAGAGGATTCCGATATTCAAGTCAGCGAAGGCCCCCCTCACACCGCTGCCGATGGGGAACACAGCGAAAACCATGAATGCGGCCAAGAACATTATTATCGGAGCAATCCAGTGTACCAGTTTGTCGCCCTTAGCGGGCATGATGAGTTCCTTCATCAGTATCTTTACCGCATCGGCCACCGGTTGTAACAAACCCAGAGGTCCACAGCGGTTAGGGCCGGGCCTCAACTGGAATCTGGCGATAAACCGCCTCTCCATCCAAATAAACAGCATTACTACAGGGAAGACGAAGAGCAGCATCAGGGTTATGCCGACTATGCTATCGAGGAATACTATCAGTGAGCTCGGCAGGTTGAAACCCTGAAGCCACGAAATCCAATCAGCACGTACGTTAGGAAGCAAGTTTACAAAATAATGCCAGGCATTCATTATCTATCGACCTCGCCCAGAGCTATATCTATACTGGCAAAGATAGCTATAAGGTCTGCTATCTTCCAGCCAATGCTGATATCCCGTAAGACGGTAAGGTTAAGCAGCTCCGGAGAACGCACCCTGAACCTGTAAGGCGCTATGGAGCCGTCGCTGACCAGATAGAACCCCAGTTCACCCGTAGAAGCCTCTATTCGAGCGTAGGCATCGCCCTTGGGCGGCCGGACCAGCGCGGGTACCTTAGAGCGGATCTCGCCCGCGGGCAATTGCTCTATAGCCTGCTCCACTATGCGAACGCTTTGTCGTATCTCTTCGATTCTTACCCGGTAGCGGTCATAGGTGTCACCGGCAGATGCTATTGGGATATCGAAATCGAAGCGGTCGTAAATCGAGTAGGGGTCAGCTTTGCGAATATCCCACTTAACGCCGCTGGCGCGAAGCATAGGACCGCTGACCGAGCAGTTTATAGCCAAATCAGCAGGCAGGATTCCCACACCCTTAGTGCGAGCCAGCACGACCTCATTCTCTGCCAGCAGTTGGTCGTACTCATTTACGAAGCCTGGCATCTCCTTGAGAAACTTCTTCAGTGCAGGTAAGAACTCCGGAGGCGTGTCGTGACTAACACCGCCGATTCTTAAATAGTTGTAAGTCAGTCTTTGTCCGCAGAGCATTTCGAACAGGTCGACTATCTTCTCGCGTTCCCGCCACATATAGAGAAGCGGAGTCATCATCGCGCCGAGGTCGTTGGTTAGAAAGCCGATTGCCAGGAGATGCCTGGCGATGCGTGTCAATTCCGCCGCAATTACTCTCAGATACTCTGCTCTCTCCGGCACCTTTACCCCGGCAAGTTTCTCCACGGCGAGCACATAGGCGAAATTATTTATCATTGAGGCAACATAATCGAAGCGGTCTGTAAAGGGGATATTCTGAGTATAAGTCCTGCCCTCGGCCAGCTTCTCTACGCCCCTGTGCAGATAGCCAAAGATAGGCTCCACATCCACAATCACTTCCCCGTCGAGGGTAACCCTCATGCGAAAAACACCATGAGTAGAGGGGTGTGAAGGCCCAATGTTCAGTACATACTGCTGTGTTTTAAGCTCCATACCTGTGTTCGCTCCCCGTAGCGAAAGCCCATACTATCCTGGGTGCATTACGTATGAATGATGCCGACGGCCAGTGCAGTTCCTTCTTTTGGCATATAGAGGAGGAACTCAGTTTGTCGGCTTCTTCCTTAAGGGACATTATCGCTTTGCTGTCAAAGCCCTCCTCGGTTACTATTCTATCGATAGCTTTCATCAAATTTATGGAACCCTTGGCTCGGGCTTCAACACCTTCAGCTACTTCTCTCGTAATCAGCCCCTGCTCCCTTTTTAACTGATTGAAAGCTAATGCGGCATCGTATGTACTCATCACTATTTCGTCTCGGCTCATCCACCCCGTCTCATAGTTCAGCATATATTTCCAGCTTGGACTCTGGAGCGCTTGTCTGTGTTCCTCCAGGGTGCGATAGAAAAATTTGTAGCCGTATTTATCGGGATTTTCGAAAGCCCTACTTCCAGGGTCTACAAAAGGAGCGAGAGGCGAAATAAAAGGGAAGAGGTTTTTATGACGTTCAAATTCTTTGAGAAGCCCTCTAAGATAGGCGGCATCTTGCATCACCGAACGGTATGTCTGCCTGGGAAGTCCTATCATGAAGAATAAATCGAATCTCTTACATCCATTATCGAGAGCGCTTTGAATTGTACGCTCTATCTCCCGATTACTATAGCCCTTGCCAAAGACACGCCGCACTTCCTCGTCGGTCGAGTCCGGCGACCACTGTATGTTGTAGTTAGGTATAGTCTTCTGCACTTTTTTAAAGAAGTAATTTTCTGCGGGAGAGAAAAGCTCCAAAATTATGGGCCCCCTTACCTTGGCGCGGTTCATGGTCCACAGGAATTCATCAGCGTAGTCCTCGCCCTGCTGACGTATATCCCCAACCACAAATACAGGACCATTTAGATATCGTTGTATACTGACGATATCCTTGACCAATAGCTTCGGGCTTCTAAAGGCCGGTTTTTCACGGCCAAAGCTATTTTTATAGGCATATCTCGAGCCGCCGCAGGTTGCGCACTCGTAATTGCACCCGCGACAGGTGAC
>DAOUMT010000236.1:0-3540 GCA_034409195.1 Dehalococcoidia bacterium | reverse complement strand
AGATAGGGCCGCCTACTCCTATTGACGTGGTGCTGAAGTATCTGGCAGAGAGCGGATTGGAACTTCACTACTATGACCCTACCAAGGCGCCGGCAATTCTTCAAGAGACAGCCAGCGGCATCGATGAAGCCCTGGTGCCACAGGAGTCACGCTCCCTTCTCTTTATCAATCAGAACCGTCCCCAGGCCCGCATTCGTTTCAGCATCTTTCACGGCATGGGCCACTTCTGTATAGCTAGCCACCGCCAGCTCAACTACCTTTCCCGGGGCTGCATCATCCATCCGGCTACCTACCGACGCTACGAGAAGCAGGCCAACCGTTTTGCTGCTGCCATGAACATGCCGCCCCAACTCTTCCGAGGCGATATGCTGCGTCTCCCCTTTGGCATGCGGACGGTGGAGAGTCTGGCTCAGCGGTATCTGGCTTCCGTTGAGAGTGCGGCTATCCACTACGTTAGCCTGGCTGAGGTGCCCTGTGCCGTAGTCTGGCTGCAGCCTGACTACGACGATGAAGGCTTCCCTCAGCCAAACTCGCCGCTCAGGGTACGTTATCAGGTGAGAAACCACCTGTTTCCCTTCTTTGTCCGACCCGGCACGCGTGTTACCCTGGAGGATAGTCCCTTCTGGCTGTGCTGCGAGGAGCAGGTCATCGCCGAGGGCAACGTCAAAGGAAGCTGCCTCAACTTGAAACCGGATGCCGACCTCTGGGTCGAGTGCGTCCCCCAGGGGCACCTGGGGGCTGTGCTGGCCCTGGTGTGCGCCGAAGGCAGAGCCCCAGACTATGCCTTTGACCAGTGGCACTGGGAGGAGTAAGCTAAGTAAAAGAGTATATTTTGTTTTGCCTAGAGCAGAGGAGGAATCAACATGAAATTTGAGCGTATCAGGATTGACCCAAATATTTGCACCGGGAAGCCCTGTATCAGAGACCTGCGATTTCCAGTTTCGAGAATACTGGGGCTTCTTGCCAGCGGGGAGACCAAGGAGTCTATTCTAAAGGCTTACCCCTATCTTGAGCCAGAGGATATTGACGAGGCCCTGCGCTACGGTGCTTATCTGGCTGAGGAAGAGACAGTGGAGCTTATTTCATGAAGTTCCTGGTGGATATGCCTTTGTCCCCGGCTCTGGCACGCTGGCTTGAGCAGGAAGGTCATGACGCTGTGCACGCCTGTGATATTGGCTTGAGTTGTGCCTCTGACGAAGCGGTTCTGAATGAAGCTCAGGGGGAGGGGAGAGTAGTGGTAACCGCCGACCTCGATTATCCCAGGCTCCTCACTCTGGCTGGCTCCAAGGGCCCGGGGCTTGTCTTGTTCCGTCATGGGAATTACAGTGAGAAGCAGATTGTAGAACTTATGGCCAGGGTCATAGCGTCTATACCTGCCTCAGAGTTCCCGAGCTCTATCATTGTGGTCGATGAAAAAAGGATAAGAAAAAGGCGCCTTCCCATTGAACCAGCTGGGTGAGAGGGGAGGTGTCCAGGGGGTTTATATGAAGGTATCTATTTACGCACGGGTCTCATCGGAACGGCAAGATGTTGATCTCTCCATCTCGGCTCAGCTTAAAGCCCTGCGAGAATATGCCTCGCACAATGGTCACATTGTAGTCAAGGAGTACATTGATGAGGCGGAGAGCGGGCGCTCTATAGATCGGCCAGGCTTTAAGCAGATGATTGCTACCGCCCGGCAAAAAACACCGCCTTTCGAGGCCATCCTGGTGTGGAAACTCTCTAGATTCGCCCGCAACCGGGAAGACTCCATAATCTACAAGTCCCTGCTTAGAAAGCAGGGCATCCAGCTAATCTCCATAAATGAGCCGGTGGAGGACACCCCCTCGGGAAGGCTTCTTGAGGGCATCATCGAGGTTATTGACGAATTCTATTCAGCTAACCTGTCTCAAGATGTGGTCAGGGGGATGAGGGAGAGTGCATCAAGGGGTTTTTATGCCGGCGGCAATGTCCCTTACGGCTACAAGATCGTAAAGGTTCGCGATGGAGACACCCAAAGGAGCAAGCTTGAGCCGGATCCAGTAACGGCACCGGTTGTGCAAAGGATATTCAGGGAGTGTGTAGAGGGAAAAGGGCTAAAGGAGATTGCCAAGGGGCTAAACCGTGACGGCCTAACCACCGGGATGGCTAAAAAATGGGGAACAACTACTCTGCACCATATGCTCCGCAATGAGGCTTATATCGGGGTACTGGTCTGGGACAGGCGGAAGAGAAGGAAACTGGGTGGTGATGCCTTGCCTCCAGTTCGTGTTGAAGATGCCTGGACCGCCATCATTGACCGGGATACATTTAACCGGGCACAGACAGCATTGGCCGCCAGAGCGCCAAAAGTAACCCACCCCAGAGTGGTTCACAGTGAGTACATCCTGAGCGGACTAATGCGCTGCAGGTACTGTGGCACAGCACTGATCGGCCACGCCGTGAAGTCGGGTAAGTTCTTCTATTACATGTGTGGAAACGCTCGCAGAAAAGGCCGGGAGGTATGCAATACCCCGCTACTGCCGAAAGACAGGATTGAGCGGTTTTTCGTCGATCGTATCAAGCGGTCTATCCTCACCGAGGAGAATCTGGAGGGACTGGTCAGAATGACCAATGAGGAACTTGCCCAGGATTCCGACTATGAGAAAGAAAAACTTGAGCTTCTTGATGCTCAGATTGCCGAAATAGACAGCAGGCTGGGCAAGCTCTATGATGCTTTGGAGACAGGCGAGTTCAAAGGCGGCGAACTCGCACCACGGATAAAGGGACTCTTTCAGAAGAAGGAAGAATTGCTCGCGGCCAGGGCCGAGGCCGAAGAAGCACTGCGCTGCCAGATGATTGAACTTGCCGACCCACAAATCGTACAGAGTTACGTGAAAGACCTGAAACAGTTGCTTGAAGAATCCGAACTGGTGCAAAAGAAGGCTTTCTTGAAGACCTTCGTAGAGAGAATCGAAGTGGACGAGTCCGAGGCGAAGGTTATCTATACTATCCCCATGCCGCCAGCCAATCTGGCCACCGAGACGGTTGGAGTTTTACCTTTTATACAAGATGGTAGCGCAAGTTGGATTTGAACTGGAATGGGTGCGGTTGGTAGATTGACGAAGTGCATTGCATTTCAAGCGCTCTTATGTTAATATTAAGACATAAACTTAATAGGTGAATTGCTAGGGGTGCCCAAAGGCTGAGAGGCGTTTTGACGCCAACCCTTGGAACCTGATCTCGGTAATGCGAGCGTAGGGAAGTAGCAGTGGTTTAGACCAAGGGTTCAGTAGAAGGAGATTGTGACCCTTGGTTTTATTTTGTGGAGGTGGCTATGACTCAGTTGGAACTGGCTAAAGAAGGTATTATTTCACCACAGATGGAGTTAGTGGCACAGAGTGAAGGATTAGAAGTTGAGTTTATCCGGCAGGGTGTGGCTGAGGGAACGATGGTGATTCCAGCTAATACCAATCACACCAATCTTACTGCTTGCGGCATAGGTCAGGGGTTGAGAACTAAGGTCAATGCTAATATCGGGACCTCTTCTGACTACGGCGATATTGATACTGAGCTGAAGAA
>DAOUMT010000235.1:0-5797 GCA_034409195.1 Dehalococcoidia bacterium | reverse complement strand
GCTTCTATGTGCTCAAAGGGATGGGAGCCCGCCTGCAAAGAGCGCTCATCGCCTTCATGCTAGACCTGCATACAAAACAGCACGGCTATAAAGAGATTTATCCACCGTACATGGTCAAGCGGGAGTGCATGGTAGGGTCGGGGAATCTGCCCAAGTTCGCCGACAACCTCTATCACGATGAAGAAGACGACCTGTGGTTCGTGCCCACCGCCGAAGTGCCGCTGACCAACCTGCACCGCGACGAGATACTGGAGCCTGGAGTCTTGCCTTTCTATTATGTGGCCTATACCGCCTGCTTCCGACGCGAGAAGATGTCAGCGGGCAAGGACACTCGCGGCATCAAGAGGGGCCATCAGTTCGATAAGGTAGAGATGTACAAGTTCGTCGAGGCTGAGAATTCTGATGAAGAGCTGGAGAAAATGGTCAAGGATGCCTCGGAAGTATGCGAAAAGCTAGGCCTCCCTTACCGTGTAGTCCAGCTTTGCAGCGGCGACTTGGGATTCGCAGCCACCAAGTCCTTCGACATCGAGTCGTGGGCACCCGGATGCGAGGAGTGGCTCGAGGTAAGCTCATGCAGCAATTGCGGTGATTTCCAGGCGCGCAGGGCGAATATCCGCTACCGCCCCCAGCCTAACGCCAAGCCCGATTTTGTGCATACTCTTAATGGCTCAGGGCTGGCCCTGCCCCGCATCCTTATCTCTGTGCTGGAGAACTACCAGCAGGCCGACGGCAGCGTAGTGGTGCCTGAGGTACTGCGCCCCTTTGTGGGAACTGACGTAATCAAGTAGAGTCTCACGCCTCGCATTCCATTTCGTACACGGGCTTTCCTTTTTCTAGCGTCAAGATAAACCTGACCTTTTTGCCCTCTACCAGATGCTTCTCGCTCTCAGCCCGCAGTTTACGAAAGTCCGCCGTCTCTAGAAACATCCTGAGCAGCTCTATCTTCTGTTCGAGCTTCGTATCCTTCTTACCATGCAGCATATATTCATCGGCACACTTCTTGTATTCCTGCCTGGCAGTGCCTTCGATGCAGAGGTCTAATGTTGGGACAAGCTCGATTTGCAATGTCACCCTTGCAACCTCAGCATTGTTGACGGTACATCCTTTTCCAAGGTTCGTTCTTGAAGGCTAGGTAATCCTTGATGGCCTCCCTGAGTATGCTCACGGACAGGACAGCACATTCAACGTTTTCCTCGGGCAGGCCTCCCAGGGCGTTTAACACATACTCCGGCGTGATTTTTCTGGCCTCGGCTATGGTCTTGCCCTTGGCCAGCTCGGTGACCAAGCTCAGAGCGGCGACTGTAGGGCCGCAGCCCGTGGTGGAGAAGGTAATATTCTGAATTCTATCGCCTTTTATCCTCAGCCAGATCTCCATGATGTCACCGCAGGAGCCCACGGCGCTGGCATAGCCGTCGGGATTGGGGATGGTGCCCACATTCCTGGGGTTTTGGGCGTGGTCTATAACTGTCTGGCTGAAACCTGTAAAGTCTTGTTTCTGCGGCTCGTCTGCCATAATTGAACTCTTAATTATATCTCCAACAACGAGGAGATTTCCTCGTTCGTGGTGAGCTTGTCGAACCATGAACGAGACATGACCGTTCACCCTTCGACAGGCTCAGGGCGAACGGCTGGGCAGGTTTGAACTTCGCCCCTACGAGCTTCCTTACCATCATTAAGCCTTTTCTGGCATTGCTTTCAGGAAAGCATCGGCAAAGCTGCTGAGTTCCTTCGATTCATAGCGCTCGATGTTGCCCTCGTCACTGAGCCGCGCCAGCTCCGGGTCTATGGGAAGCTGCCCCAGCAATGGGGCGCCCACTGTTTTTGCCATCTCCTGCGCCTTGCTCTTGCCGAAAAGCTCTATCCGCTTGCCGCTGTCAGGCAGCAGGAAGTAGCTCATGTTCTCCACCACACCTATTATGGGAACATTCATTTTCTGAGCCATCTGCACCGCTTTCCTCACCACCATCGCTGCCAGCTCCTGAGGGCTGAACACAACGACCACGCCCGACAGAGGCAGTGACTGCATCACAGTCAGCGGGGCGTCGGCGGTCCCCGGCGGCAGGTCGACCAACAGATAGTCGAGCTTGCCCCAGAGCACATCCTCCCAGAACTGCGTGATGGTTCTGGCGATAAGGGGGCCGCGCCAGATAACTGCATCATCCTCATGGGGCAGAATAAGGTTGACGGACATTATCCCGATTCCCAGGTGGGACGGCACCGGCAGGACTCCACTCTCGCTCCCGGCAGGACGGCTGTCAATGCCGAACATACGCGGTATGCTGGGTCCGGTGATGTCGGCATCGAGAATGCCTACCTCATAGCCACGGCGTGCCAGTGATACCCCGATAAGGCTGGTCACCAGGGATTTGCCCACACCACCCTTGCCGCTCATAATAGCGACTATATATTTGATTTCGTTTAGCTCTTTCGGGTTGGCCTCAACGAAATCTATAGTAGCCTGCTTTATCCCGGGTAATCCCTTGGTAGTTTCATCCACCTGGTTCTTGAGCCAGTCCTGAGATTTCGGGCTCAGCGCTGTCGAGGCAAGGCTTATGTTAGCCTTGCCGTCAGCGACCGAAATGTTGCGGACCAGGTTGAGCTTAACCAGGCTGCGCATTACCCCGGGTACGAGCACTCCATCGAGTTTTTCTGTTATCTGTTCTTCGGTTGTCAAAGTCTTTCCTCCGGTTTGCTTTCTTCAGACTCCCACTTACATTATACATTTAATTCTAACAATAAGCCTATTCGAAAAACGCTTTTTATTACATATGTAGGGGCACGGCATGCCGTGCCCCTGCGCCAGATTCTTCGCTTCGCTCAGAATAACATTGTACCGGGATTACTTGCTATTGTTTGTTGACCCTCTCTTCTTCGGCTCTTCTTTCTTCTCGAACTCTTTCACACCCTTGGCTAGCTTCTCCAGACGCTCTTGAACACGTCCGTTGATGGAACCTTTCTCGAACTTGCCGTTCTTAAGCTTCTTTCCTGCTTTTATACCGGTGAGGATTTGTATGCCCTCATCTACATTCTTTACGCTGTACACGGTGAATTTGCCGTTCTTTATGGCCTCCACCACCTCCTCCTTGAGCATCAGGTTCCCGGCATTGCTCCCAGGGATGATGACACCCTGCTTGCCCGTCAGTCCCTTAGCCTTACACACTTCATAGAAACCCTCGATCTTGTGGTTCACCCCGCCTATGGCCTGCACATCACCCTTCTGATCGATGGAGCCGGTAACAGCTATGCCCTGCTTGATAGGGGCATCCGCCAGGGCGGATAGCAGCACGTAGAACTCGGCGCTGGAAGCGCTGTCACCCTCTACTTCCTCGTAGCTCTGCTCGAAAACGAGGCGTGCACTGAGGGAAAGGGGGACACTGGCGGCGTAGCGTTCCGCCATGAGGCCGCTAAGGATGAGTACACCTTTGGTATGGATAGGACCGCCCAGCTTGGCTTCGCGCTCAATATCTATCAGCCCCTCACGCCCGGCGCCTATGCTGGCTGTAATACGGCTGGGCCTGCCGAAATCGATGTCGCCCAGGGCAATTATGGACAGGCCGTTCAACTGCCCCACTGCCTCACCATCGGTGTCAATCTTCAGGATGCCGCGCTCTATCATTTCCTTTATACGCTCATGGATAAGGTTCGAGCGGTATTCCTTCTGCTCGATTGCCTTAGAGACATGGGAATCCCCGATCAAACTCTGGCCCTCCAGCCCCGCCCAGTAGCTGGCCTCTCTGATGATGTCTGCTATTTCAGCGAATCTGGTGGTCAGCTTCTTCTGATCCTCGGCAAGGCGTGAGCTATGCTCGATAATTTTAGCTACCGCCTTCTTGTCCAGATGGCGCAGGCTTTCCTTGCCGCAGACGGCACAGAGCGTGCTGGTGTACTGCTTCAGGTTTTCGGCATTCAGGTCCATCCGGCTGTCGAAATCAGCCTTGACCTTGAATAGCTCGGCGAACTCACGATCAAGGCTGTACAGCATGTGATAATACAAGTTCTCACCGATGACCACTACCTTAATGTTCAGGGGAATGGGTTCAGGCAGTATGCTTTTCATGCTGATGAACCCGAACCGCTCCGCCAGGTCTTCTATAATAATCTTTCGCTCTCTGAGAGAACGCTTAAGGCTGTCCCACGACATGAGGTTGCGCAGTATCTCATCTACCCTGACCGCCAGATAGCCGCCGTTGGCTTTGTGCAGCGAGCCGGGGCGAATCATGGTGAAATCGCCGGAGATAGCTCCGAAATATGCCTCTTTCTCAAGACGTCCCATCAGGTTGTTGAAGGTGGGATTGGTCTCAATTACTACCGGCGCACCCTTCAAATGGGAGTTGTCCACCAGCACGTTCACTTCATACTTTCTAAAGGCCTGAGTTAGAGCCATCCGGGCAAAGGGATTGGCCATATCCGCCTCAGGCGGGGCGCGGAACAAGTTCTTGTTTTCAATGATATCTGCCTGTACAGCTTTCAGGTATTCAGCGATATCGATGTTGTCCTGGCCGTATTTTTTAGCCAATTCTTCTATGCGCGCTCCCAGAACAAACCGGACTACGTCCTCATCCATTTTCTCGACTTGCTCAGCGCCTTCCTTGTCCCAGTTCCTCATCTGGGCCATGGCATCCTTGATCTGCTCCTGAATTTCCTCACGCAGCTTGCCTAACCTCTCCTTTTCTTTAGGGTTAAGGGCTAACATATCCTGTTCAGTGAGGGGCTTGCCGTCCACGATTGGTATGAGCAGAAGGCCCATGGGCGATGTCTGGATAGCGAAACCTTTATCATGGGCCATCTGGTTGAGCTGGTTGAGGATTGCGTCCCTTTTTTCATTGAAGGTATGGGCGATGGCATCCCGCCGCTTAATATAGTCCTCGCTTTCAAATGCCTTGCGTATATCAGTCTGGGCGGTCTCGATAAATTTCTTCATGTCTTTCTGGAACTGGACCGCCATGCCGGCTTTCAGCTTGAGAGCCTTCGGTTGATATGCGTCCTTGAAGTTATGAACGTAGCACCAGTCGGGCGGGACGTCTTTCTCCCTGGCCAGTTGCTCGAGGAAGGCGCCGATAGCCGTCATTTTACCTGTGCCCGGTAGGCCGGCGGCATAGATGTTGAACCCGGAGTTCTGTATACCGAGGCCGAACTTAAGGGCTTGAAGCGCACGGCTTTGCCCGATAATGGTCTGCACGGGCTTGAGGCCCTCCGTGCTCTCGAATCCCAGAGTATTCGGGTCGCAGACCCTTCTCACTTCTTGAGCAGTCAGCTTCCTCGCCATTATTACCTCCGCTATTATAAATAGAGGCTTAGAGAGCAGGGGTATATCCAGTTTTGTTTAGTATAGCATATTATCAGAGGACGTCTACACCAACTCAACGAGGTAAGTGAATTTGAAATAGAGGCTTATTACAGGAAATGTAGCGTCGCCACTCCCGTGGCGACGAACCACTCGTCGTCATGGAGGTTAGACAATGGGCACTATTGCCCTTTCACTTTCAGCTTAGCACCATCCCCCTAACAGCGCAAACATGTAGCACATCGCGTCGAGTAAGCATGGGAGGCCGTTGAATCACACCATAGGAGTACGGTACGGTATGATTCAGGAAAGCGTGAAACACTACAGGGTAGAGCGAACTGGGGAAGAGCAACCCTCAGCCGCCCAGGAACCACTCCAGGCGTAGTTAATCCTCGAGGTCAACCTCGGATTTACTATCGGCTAACCGCTGCTGGTAGGAAGGCTTCTCATACCGAGGTTATGAATCCATTCCGTGTTCTCTACCCTGGTTACACCGCGGCCTATTTCCGGGAG
>DAOUMT010000234.1:0-4791 GCA_034409195.1 Dehalococcoidia bacterium | reverse complement strand
CAGGCCGGTGAGAGCCAGTTGGGGCGTGAAGCCCCGCTCGCTGCGCGCATGAGGCCTACGAGTTTTGATGAGTTCGTGGGGCAGGAGCATATCTTGGGCGCGGGCCACGTCCTGAGAAAAAGCATCGAGGCCGACCAGCTCCCCTCCATCATCTTCTGGGGCCCTCCGGGCAGCGGCAAGACCACGCTCGCTAATATCATCGCCAGCGTCACCAAATCGCACTTCAGCCCGATATCTGCCGTAGCTTCCGGCGTCGCCGACCTGCGCCGCATCGTGGACGAGGCGAGGGAGCGCCGCGCACTGAATAATCAGCGCACCATCCTTTTCATCGATGAGATACACCGCTTCAATAAAGCCCAGCAAGATGCTATACTTCCCTATGTGGAAAACGGTACCATCACCCTCATCGGCGCTACCACCGAGAACCCGTCCTTCGAGGTCATCTCTCCCCTGCTCTCCCGCTGCCGCGTGTTCACCCTGAATGCGCTCACCGAGGAACAGGTCAAACTCATCGTGCAGCGGGCTATCGATGATGAGGAGCGCGGGTTAGGCAAGATGAAGGTGGCACTTGATGATGAGGCTCTCAAGTTCTTATTAGTTATGTCAAATGGAGACGCCAGAGTTGCGCTCAACGCCCTGGAGCTTGCCGCCTCGACCACTGCGCCCTCAGAAGACGGCAAGCGTCATATCAAGCTCGGCGCTGTTGAAGACGCCATGCAGCACCGCGCCCTGCTCTACGATAGGGCTGGCGAGGAGCACTACAATATCATCTCCGCCCTCCACAAGTCGCTGCGCGGCTCGGATCCCGATGCTGCCCTTTACTGGTTGGGGAGAATGCTGGAGGCGGGTGAAGACCCGCTCTACATTGTCCGCAGACTGATAAGGTTCGCCTCGGAGGACATAGGCATGGCCGATCCCCAGGCGCTGGTTATCGCTACCTCGGCCCAGCAGGCGGTTCACTTCATAGGCATGCCCGAAGGCAACCTGGCGTTAGCTCAAGCAGTGGTCTATCTGGCCACTGCACCCAAAAGCAACTCCCTGTACACAGCTTACTCAAACGTGCAAGAGGACGTAGAGCAGACGAGAAACGACCCCGTTCCACTCCATCTGCGCAATCCGGTCACCGGGCTGATGCGCGCTGTGGGCTACGGCAAAGGCTATAAATATGCTCACAACTTCCCCGGCCATTTCGTGGAGCAGCAGAATCTTCCCGATTCGCTTCAAGGTAAGAAATATTACGAGCCCAGCGATCAGGGCTTCGAGAAGGAAATAGAGGACAGGCTTAAAAAATGGCGTGGACGTGGCAAGGGCGAAGGACAAATCAAAAAAGAGGATAAACCATGATAGAGAACAGAGTGAAATTCCCCTGCGGCGATCTTTCCCTTGAGGGCGTCGCAACTGTGCCTGAGGGCAAAGGGCCATTCCCTGGCGTGGTAGTCTGCCATCCGCACCCCCTCTACGGCGGCGAGATGAACAATAATGTGGTCGTTCCCATCTGCCTGGCCCTGGCGCAGGCATCGGTAGTTTCCCTGAGATTCAACTTCCGTGGCGTGGGAGCAAGCCAGGGCAAGTTCGCTGACGGCATCGGAGAAAGAGAAGACGTCGCAGCAGCCATCTCCTACCTTTCCTCTCTGGAGGCAGTTGATAAAGACAGAATCGGGCTTTGCGGCTACTCCTTCGGAGGAGCAGTATCCCTCGAGGTCGCCCCCGCCGACGAGAGGGTGCAAGCCCTGGCACTGGTATCGCCGGAGATCTCTACATACGTCCCGCTGAAGCAATACACCAAACCCAAACTCATCATCTGCGGTGGTGCCGACCAGTTTGTGAGCATTATCGCTTTACAGCGCCTTGCTCAAGAGCTGCCCCCACCCAATGATTTCGAGCTAATATCCGGGGCAGACCACTTCTGGGCAGGCTATGAAGACAAGGTAGCTGCCAAGATAGCCGCCTTCTTCGCCGGTAAACTCAAGCTGCCAGCGAAGATTGAACATATTGAGCCAACTGAGCAAAGCGTTAGCTCCCCCGGTGTGCCGCCGGATGATGGGGGCGGGAGGGAACCGGCAGCAGACGGTCAGGTTCACTAACGGCCTCAGGGCTTTCGCTGCCGACACCGGAAGCCAGCTCAGGCTGAGAGTAAGCGGGTGTCTTGCTGGCATCCACGAGCTTGCTGTACAGGGTGTACTGCTTCGTTCTTTTCGTGACCTTCAATAATCTTGACTGAATCTGTCGTTGGGCCATTGCCCTTTTTGCAGGTTCAAGGGAAAGTATTACCTTCAGGAAACGACGCAGCAAATCATGCGTGAACAGCGTGCGGTTGTCAAAAAGCAGATTCTGCAATCTCCCCTTTGCGATGGCAGTAAGCACGTACCGTTCAAAGCTGTCTTTCGGGACAAATGCTGTTTCCTTTCGCCTTTCTAAGACCATGCCGCCGGTCGGGCAGAATCTGGCACAAACGCCGCAGCCAATACACCTGTCCGAATCGACACTAACATAATCGTTGCCATCGCCGTCTGCACACTGCGTGATAGCGTTCACCGGGCACCTTTCGATACAAATATCGCAGCCAATGCATGCTTCACGGTTGTGAGTTGACACGAAATTAGTGGTTAATCTCGCATTGTATCCCAGCCTTCTGTATGCCACCAGGCCCTCGCAACAGCAGGAGCAGCAATTGCAGACCCAGTTAACTCCTTCCTGCACATTGTCCCCCAATTGCACCAGACCGATTTCAATACATTCGGAAAGAATCTTGTAAGCTTCTTTCCTGCTGATCGTCCTGGCTATCCCGTGCCTGGCCAAACTTTCAGCACACCAATTGAATGTCAGGCAGACTTCCTGGGGGGCATCGCAGGCTTTGCCTACATGCTGCATTTTATGGCGGCAGTAACAGGTCCCGACTGTGATACAACTGGCTGTATCTATAACGTGTGTAGCTCGCTCGTAGTCAAGGACGATTGTCCGGTCTTTCTCCTGGATCGAGTCCTCCTGCACATAGGCCCTTCCTATGTGCGGCTGCGTTGAAAGGACGCTTTTGACGAAATCCTCTTCTGTATTGATGTACTGATAGTAGAGTTCAGACAAAACCTTCTTGTCGAACCTGCCATCCAGGCGCATAAGGGAGAATTCGAAGAACCCCGCCATTGTCGGAGCCAGCATATAGCCCTGCATATCACCGGCGGCTATATCGAGCAGTATGCCTTTGTCGGCCAGTGCATCAAGCTCACTTCTCGCCCGGTCCCCTGGCATTCTCCAGACCTTCGCGGCTTCTTCGACTGTGAAAAGACTGCCCGGAAGAAGAGAGACGAGATCAGCTTCGTCTTTTGTGAACAGGACCTCCAGTATCCGAAACAGAGCCTCCGAGGCAGGAGCGCCTTGAGGCGCTTCATCCAATCTCTTTTGTAGATTGTAATAGCTTCTTGATGTTACGTGTGCCATCAGATTCACCCTCCTCCTGATTCGGCGGAGACAGCGATGCTCTGAATTAGGCACATTCAAGTTTCAAGGTTCCAATTGTTGAGGGCGGTAAATTTATCGTCGCTGTCCCGCCTGTAATTCTGCTAGCGGGCATAGCTTGATTTACTTCACTGGGATGTGGATTGCAGCATACGAACCACCTCCTCACCACCCGGGCTTAGCAGCCCTTCCCCACTTTGTAACCCATTGACACTGGTGCTAATGCATGTCTGGGTTAGTCGCTTGTCCTACAGCTTAGACCGATAAATATAAAATATCAGAGAAGCCTTAAAAAATCATAAAATCTCAAAAAGTTATGTTACATTTTCGTTTCATTTGTTGAACCTGAACCATCGAGTATCGGATGCTGCGTTGTCACGCCTATCATCGTGAAGTTGTACGCCGTTCCAGGATATGCTAAACTCGAACACTATGGACAAGCCGACCCGCAAATCGACAAGAGGCCTGCTCCTGATTCTAATAGCATTGGTTGTAATAGGGCTCGACCAGCTCACCAAGTACCTGGTCAGAGCCCATATGGAGCTTGGCGAGTCGATACCCAGAGAAGGCATATTCAGGTTGACTTACACTACCAACACCGGCGGTGCTTTCGGCATCCTGGCCAACCAGGCATTCCTCCTGGCTGTGGTTGCCATAATCGGCATAGCGGTATTCCTCGTTTATCTACGATATATACCTTTACAAAGCACACTGCTAAAAGTGGGACTGGGACTTGACATGGGAGGCGCAATAGGCAACCTCATCGACCGCCTGCGCTTCGAAGGGAGAGTAACTGATTTCATCGACATCGGGGCCTGGCCTGTGTTTAACGTGTCTGACATGTCTATAGTCGTGGGCACAATCGTCATCGCCTATTACTTGCTGTTCGTTTCTCAGAAGAAAGCCCCCGAAAAACCGACAACATGAACGGAGAGTAGGGACAGACCCACGTGTCTGCCCAAACCTGGATAACGGGAAAACCGTGTGCTCGCACACATGCTCACAGAAATGAATAAACAGTTCGAATTCATCGTTGCCGGCACTGGCGAACGCCTGGATAAGTACATAGCAGGGCAGTGCCAGATTTCGCGCTCTTATGCTCAGAAGCTAATAGAGGATGGGCTGGTTGCTGTCAACGGCCGTGCCGTCAAAGCCAGCCAGAAGCTCAACTCAGGCGACAGGATAGGGGTATCTATTCCTCCGGCATCACCTATTTCGCTGGCACCCGAGGATATACCTCTTAAGGTTGTTTACGAGGACAAGGATCTCATAGTGGTCGATAAGCCGGCAGGATTGTTGGTTCATCCCGCCGCCGGTCAGCATACAGGAACGCTGGTG
>DAOUMT010000233.1:0-4613 GCA_034409195.1 Dehalococcoidia bacterium | reverse complement strand
CGCCCCCAATTATTGATTTAAGCGAACGGTTTATTGTTTCGGAGGTGCAGGATTAATCAGACCTGCAGCCAGCGTATTTGGCACAATGTCAATCAGGTCATCCAGCGTCCAGAAGCCCTTGGTGTATATGGTCTTGATGGGTATCGGGTCCTGATACAGCGAAATCTGGTCTCCGCTCATGAGAAAGGTGCAGCCATTGATATTGGCAGCAGCATCCGTTGCCAGGTAAGCCACCAGGGCAACCATTTCGTTCGGCTCCGGCAGCTTGGAAATCACGTCGGCGCCCGGAGGCAGCGCTGCGCCCGTGCTCTTGGCCTTTTCGATAGCAGCCGCCAGCTCAGGCGAGATGGTCAGTCTCGATTTAGCTCGCGGCCTGACGGCATTGCAGGTTACCCCATATCTGCCCATATCGCGGGCCACCGTCCTGGTAAATCCCACAATGCCCTCTTTGGCAGCGCTATAGTTGGCCTGCCCCATATTGCCCAGACCTGACTCGGAGGCGGTGTTGATAATACGTCCGCTTTTCTGCTGTCGGAATAATACGCACGCAGGTTTGGTGCAGTTAAAAGTCCCGTAGAGGTGGACCTTCATCACGATGTCCCACTCCTCGGGGGTCATGTTATAGACCATCCTGTCCCTGAGTATCCCGGCGTTATTCACCAGGATATCAAGCCTGCCAAAGGCATCGACTGCGCTCTTGATTATCTTCTCACCGCCCTCTGTTGTGGCCACGCTGTCGTAGTTGGCAACCGCCTCGCCGCCCATCTTCTTGATTTGCTCCACCACCTCATCGGCTGGCGACTTGGATGCCCCGGAGCCATCGCCACCGCCGCCCAGGTCGTTCACCACTACCTTAGCGCCCTCCTGGGCAAACAAAACAGCCTCAGCATCACCGATGCCGCGGCCAGCACCGGTGATGACCGCCACCTTGCCCTTTAATCTGGTTGTGTGATGAGTCATTTTTCTATTTGTCCTCCTTAGTATATTTTTGATATGTAGCAAAATGTCCGACTATCTTGGATTTAGGGAGTTTTTTCAGGCGCGTCTCCTCAAAACAAGGAACGTTTTTTGCCCGTAGTATTATAGCATGACTCTCCCTGTCATTGCGACCCTTCCCAGAGGATGTCCTCACATGTGTAGGGGCAGACCCATGTGTCTGCCCAAATTTAAGCGAATAGGCGGGTTTTGAACCCGCCCAAATTTCTATTTAGGATTTATCTTCGATTCCAGCCAGCTCGTGCTTCAACTCACGCACCATGAGCTCAGACACCGCCTGGTGGACATCGAGGCCCTTGAAAAGTACCCGAAACACTTGCTCAGCGATAGGCATCTCTACATCGAGTTTATTAGCCAGCTTGAGAGCAGCGATAGTAGTGGTTACTCCCTCGGCTATGCCCGCCATGGAGGAGAGTATCTCCTTCAAGGGCCGCCCTTTTGCCAGTTCCTGACCAACATAGCGGTTGCGGCTCAAGGGACTGGAGCAGGTGGCCACCAGGTCGCCCAGCCCGGCCAGTCCGGCGAAGGTCAACGGATTAGCGCCCGCTGCAACACCCAGACGTGTAATCTCGGCAAGACCGCGTGTAATCAGACCCGCCTTGGTATTGTCTCCGTATCTCAGGCCATCGACCATGCCTGCTGCCAGAGCGATGATGTTCTTGAGCGCCCCGCCCAGCTCCACACCGACCACATCGGTATTCGTATAAACGCGGAAAAGCGGCGTTGCCGTTATCTTCTGCACCTTTGCCGCCACCGCAGCATCGCGGGCAGCAATCACAGTGACCGCAGGCAAACCGCGGGCAATCTCCCCGGATAGATTGGGGCCGGAAAGAACGCAGATGTTGTGATGAAAGGTAGGAGCAATCTCTTCAGCAATCACCTCTGACATGCGCTTAACGCTCTCGACCTCGAGCCCCTTGGCCACGCTCAGGACAAGCATGGAGCGATCGAGGTGTTGTTTAGCCAGTCGTACATTACGCCGCATATCCTGTGACGGTACGGCAAAGATGACCAGGCCTGCCTTATCCAAAGCCTCGTCGAGCGAAGCGGTAGCGCGAAGCCCTTCGGGGAACAAGAAGCCAGGGAGATGGATTGTATTAGCCTTCTCACGGTTAAGTTTTTCCGCTTCTTGCTCAGTTCGCGCCCAGAGGCTTACCGCCAGGCCCTTGCGACTCAAGATTATGGCAAGGGTCGTGCCCCAGCCCGTGGTGCCGATAACAGCTACCTTACTTGTCCTGCGCGTCATCGGGTTTGCCTCTTTTCCCCCTTCTGCCCGAACTTGCTCTCTGTACCGGATAGCAGCCTCGATATATTATCCCGATGCTGGTAAATTATCAAGGAGACTACGACCGCGATGTAAACTAGATACTGCCAGGGTACACGGTCCAGGCCCAGGAAAACAGCCATCACCACCACCGCAGACACAGAACCTACAATAGAGGCCAGCGATACATAACGTGAAGCGGGAACAACCAGGGCAAAGGTAGCTAAGCCGATAATACCTGACAGCGGAGCCGGCATAGTCATCGGCAAGAGCCCTCCCAGAGAGGTGGCGACTCCGCGGCCGCCCTTGAACTTAAGAAACAGCGACCAGTCATGCCCGGCCACGGCGGCCAGGCCTGCAGCCATCTCGCACATGGCAGAGCCCACAACATATCGCGCCATGATGACGGCTATAACGCCCTTGAGCACGTCGGCGACTAGCACTATCGCCCCGTATCTGGCGCCCAGCGTGCGCAACACGTTGGTTGTGCCGATGTTGCCGCTGCCGTATTCTCTGACATCTATGTGCCTTAGCCTGCCTATAACCAGCCCTGAGGGTATAGAGCCGATGAGGTAACTCCCTATTACCACAGCAGCGAACTCAATCATTTTTTGCTCTTCCGTTTGAAGATGAGCTTTAACGGCGTGCCTTTGAATCCGAAAGCCTTGCGCAGGCTGTTCTCCAGATAGCGCTGGTAGGAAAAATGGAGCAGTCTGGGGTCATTGATAAAGAAAACGAAGGTAGGCGGAGCGACATCGGGCTGTGTTACGTAAGATAACTTGAGCTGCTTGCCTTTCATCGATGGAGGAGGATGAGCAGCTACGGCTCGGTTCATCTCTTCGTTGAGCAGGGGAGTAGGAAGGCGCTTCTGCCTTTCCTGATAAACCCTCTTTGCTGCCGACAATGCCTGATCGATGCCCTTTCCAAACTGCGCCGAAGTAAACACAATGGGGACATCGGGGAAGAATTTGAGCTTCTGCCTGATCTCGCGGGTGCACTGAGCTTTCTCCACTCCCAACTCACCTGCCAGGTCCCACTTATTCACTACAACTACTATCCCTTTGAGTGCCTCCTGGATATAGCCCGCTATGTGCATATCCTGAGCATTCATGATCTCAGCAGCCTCGATGACCAGAAGTACAACGTCCGCCCTAGAGATTGCGTTAAGGGAACGCATTACGCCGTATCGCTCGATGCCCGGCTCGATCCTGCCGCGGCGCCGGATTCCCGCAGTATCAATGAACAGCATGGACTCGCCCCCGTAATTGAAGACAGTATCTGTAGCGTCACGGGTTGTCCCGGGGAGTTCGCTTACAATCGCCCTCTCCCGGCCTAGAATAGCATTGAGCAGCATGGACTTGCCCACGTTGGGACGGCCCACGATGGCGATTTTCAGCATCGCAGGCTCTTCTCCCGCAGGTCCAGGGGGCGGCAATTTGGCGCAGACCTCATCCATCAGGTCGGAAACGCCGATGCCATGATGAGCGCTGATAGCTATGGGCTCGCTGATGCCCAGCTCATGAAACTGAAATGCCTGCTGGCGGCGCTGATCGTTATCAGCCTTATTCACCGCCAGAATAACCGGCTTTCGTGAGCGCCTGAGGGCCTCGGCTATCTCCTGATCGGGGATGGTCACGCCATCGACAACGTCCACCATGAACAGAATAACGTCCGCTTCCTCAATAGCGACCTCGGCCTGGTGCTTGACCATTTGCCGCAAGTCAGAGTTCGGCCTGGGCTCAAAACCGCCAGTGTCTATCAGGGTCAATTCGTTTTCACCACAGGTTATATCTGCGTAGACCCTGTCCCGCGTCGTTCCCGGGAGGTCTTCCACGATAGCGATGCGCTCCCCGGCCAGCCGGTTGAACAGGGTGGACTTGCCCACATTGGGCCTGCCTACGATAGCGACTATGGGCTTGGTCATTGTCCCGAAAATAGCCTTTTGCCGTTCGCCCTGAGCCTGTCGAAGGGCGAGCGCCCGTTCACGGTTCGACAAGCTCACCACGAACGGGATAATCCTTCGTTGCCGAGATATTTTTCATTCTTCGTGATGAGCCCTTCTATCATTGGAAGGACAAATGCTTATGACGGATTACTTACCTAAAATCTCTGCCAGAATCGCCTTCTGAGCGTGCAGGCGGTTCTCTGCCTGGTCGAAGACCACAGACTGCTTTGAGTCTATGATGCCTGGGGCGACCTCCTCGCTGTGATGAGCGGGCAGGTCATGCATGAAAATAGCGTCCTTTTTCGCCAGCTTCATCAGCTTCGCATCTACCTGATAGCCTGCAAAAGCCCTGCGCCGCTTCTTCGCCTCTACCTCCTGCCCCATGCTGGTCCAGACATCGGTGTACAC
>DAOUMT010000232.1:0-11611 GCA_034409195.1 Dehalococcoidia bacterium | reverse complement strand
TCGGCTCAGGCTCCACTTCACCACCTGTGGGCTCCTATAGCTACGCTGAGGGCTCTATGGTCACTATCTCTGCTACAGCCTCTACAGGCTGGCATTTCTCTAACTGGACAGGTAACGTCACCGATGTCAACTCCCCCAGCACTACCGTCATCATGAACGCCGATAACACCGTCACCGCTAACTTCACCCAGGACCTCTACACCCTCACCGTCAACATCGTGGGCCAGGGCTCGGTAAATAAGGTGCCCGACCAGACAACCTATACCTACGGCTCCACCGTCCAGCTCACCGCTAGTCCCCAGACAGGCTGGTCCTTCTCCTCCTGGAGCGGCGACCTCACGGGCTCCACCAACCCCGATACCATCGTCATGAACGGCAACAGGACCGTCACCGCTAATTTCTCCTACCCGCCGTCCGTTACTACCAATTCAGCCCAAAATATCACCAGCGGCTCAGCTACTCTACGTGGGAGCCTCAATGATAAGGGCACTGCAATAACAGTATCAGTGTCTTTTGAGTGGGCGACTGATGACTATTACACAAATAACGGAAGTAGCTATAACAATGAAACCACTCCGCCATGGCCGATGGTCTCAACAGGCGCTTTCAGTTTCGCCTTAGGCGGCCTTTCACCTGAAACAACCTACCACTTCAGAGCAAAAGCTGTAGGAGACGGCACAGCATATGGCATCGATATGAGCTTCACTACCATTCCTCTCCAACCACCCAACCAACCGCCCAACGTCAATCCCATCCAGGGCGCACTCTGCGTCGGTCTGCCTACGACACTTCAAGCTGCTCCCTTTTCCGATCCCGATCCAGGCGATACGCAGGCAGCTTCTCAGTGGCAGGTCAGAACCAGCACAGGCAGCTATACCAGCCCCGCTTTCGACAGTGGAGAAGATACCATCGACTTGACCAGCATCACCCTATCTGACAATGAGCTAGATTGGAGCACAACTTATTACTGGCATGTGCGGTATCAAGATAATCATGGAGCCTGGTCTGAGTGGTCAATAGAGACAATGTTTATGACCGCCGACACGCCAACTGGTTCTGATATTACACTATACAGAAATGGAGCAAATATAAACTTCAGTCAGGTGAGTGCAGGTGGCTGCACGTGGGTGACAACGACAACTGTAAATCCAGTTGGTCCGGCACCTTCGGGTATTACCCCTGTAGGGGTCTTTATGGATGTTTCAACCACCACGACTTATTCAGGGCGCATCAGGGTTGGCGCACCGTATGATCCATCAGCTACGCAGAATCTGACGAATCTAAGGCTTTTCCACTGGAGCGGAAGCGGCTGGGAAGATGTAACTACTTCAGTAGATACTGCAAATAACATCGTCTACGGTGAAGTATATTCGTTATCATGGTTCTTTATCGGGGGACAATGGGTATGGGTATCCGGCGGACCCATCCAAACCGTACCAGCTTTAATACAAACGTCGTTCGCTCTACTTGATTCTTTACTCCGCCATTTCGTAACAGGTGTCGCCAGCACCCCCTCCGGAACCGGTGATTACGAATGGACTTTAACAAGCGGTAGTTTCGAGCTTACAAACAAGGGAGAATATCTGGTAGGTGCTATCGCGGATATTGTTACGTACGGAACAATTCTAACTGATTGGATAATACAGGCATTACGTTGATTCAACTCAAACGAGAGACCAGCTCGCTTCATTTTTATTTAACATTCGCCGCGCTGTCTCCACTATTTGAGGCAGAACCTCCCCGGTCTTTCCCTGAATGAAATAGTCCGATATGCCCTCGTGCGTGAGCGGCGTAGGATCCGCGTTAACTTCTACTACTTTCACCTTAGATTTTTGGCTCAGTTTAGCCGTCCTGGGCAAGCCAGCGAAAGGATAAACCACGGCTGAGGTTCCACATATAATCATAAAATCACATTCCAAAGCTTCCTTGTCAGCCTTCTCCATTACATCCGAGGGAATAGGCTCGTTGAAATGAACTATATCATACTTCATCGCCTTCCCACATTGGCAATAGGGAGGCAGCCTGTCCATGGGAATCGTTCCGAATTCAACCCTCGAGCCGCATGAGGGACATCTCAGCTTGTGGACGCTGCCATGGTACTCTATCACGTTCCGGCTCCCTGCTTTGATATGCAGGCCGTCTATGTTCTGTGTAATCACACACCTGAGCAACTCCAGCTCCTCAAGCTCCGCCAGGGCATAATGGCCCGGGTTAGGATTCGCCTTCTTGAGCTCGTTGTAAAACACTCCGTGAGAACCCTTCAAACCTAACACCTCTTCCCAATAGGCTTTGGGGTCCCTCAAGAAGAGGCCATATCTTTCATAAGCTTTGGCCTCAGCCTCCTTATTGGTAGTCCAAATCCCTTTCGGGCCTCTGAAGTCAGACAAGCCTGACTCGGTAGATATGCCAGCCCCGGTCAAGGCAATGGCATACTGACTGCTCACCAAATCACTGGCTGCTCGCTCAATCAAATCTTCCATAACCTAGCCCAAAACTGCTGTGCCTGATGCCGTTCGTGGTGAGCCTGTCGAACCATGAACGGCCCTTCGACAAGCCTGTCCTGAGCGAAGTCGAAGGGCTCAGGGCGAACGGGGCAAACGTTATTCGGAATTAGCCAACCTCTTTTAACTATGGACTTCGGTTAAGCTATAAACCTCGCAAAAACTCCGGACGGAGCAGAGCAGGATCCTTTTTCTTCAGCACACGCTCCAACTGCCCTATCATCCTTTCCCTGTCCTGGGGTAATCTTCCCCTTACAGAAAGGTAGTTCGAGGCGTGCATCGAGCTGAAAAAGCAGTTGGTAAAGCTGGAATTTTCTATAACCCCTTTTAGTTCCGCAAGAGACTCAAATGGAGTGATGGGATGAAAAGTACCACGCTCACATTCCTGCCACAGAGGAGTGCCGGGTACTACGGTCAATGTCAAAGCTCCGACATATTCCGGGTCTATCGCAGAGAGAACCCTGGCTGTCTCCAGCACGTGTTTCCTGCTTCCTTCGACACCTCCCAGACCCAGAATCACGGTCAGAGAAAGGGTTATTCCTGCCTGTTTCGCTTTCCTCCCCGCCTCGATCATCTGGCTGCTGTTTACCCCTTTGCCAATCTTTTGCAGAACCTCATCATCGCCGCTTTCGATACCTGTATAGAAGATGCTCAGCTTGAGCTCTTTCAACTTTTTGAGTTCGTCGACGCTCCTGCGCAGGATGTCCTGAGGGGTAGCATAAGAACCTATTCTCTCCAGGTCAGGGAATTTCTCATTTAAATATTGCAGCGCTTCCACCAGCTTGGGGAAGGGATAGACCGCGGCGTCGCCGTCTTGGAGGAACACCCTTCGCCCATCCCACCTCTGAGCCACGGCATAGACTATGCTATCGATGTCAGGTAGACGAACGCCATGCCCCACATACATGGACAGGGCGTCTATTTCCTTTTTGACATCGCGGACATCCCTCAGCCTGAGTTTGCTGCCATATAAGCCACAAAAGGTGCAGGTGTTATTGGAACAGCCGCCGGTCAGAGGCAGAAAATAGCTCTCCCCCTCACTGGGTGGGCGGAAAATATCCGGCCTTTCAAACTTCTCGGTTTCTCGACTCCGCATAGGTTTTTCCTAGATTAGAAAGTTCTCAACTTGGTCGTACAGTTATCTCCTCGCCGTCTTTTACCTTTTTAAGCGCCTTATAGTCCCCTTCGAGCTTCCCTATTATGTTAACTGCGCTGGCCGGCCTGATCTCATTACCTCTGCTGACAGGCGTTTTCCCAAAAAAGATGCACATTGCTTTACCCGGAGGCCAGTAGGCGATATCGCCAAGTTCTACTAGTTCCTTTGCGTTCTCAGGCCCTGCATTGACAGGGACAGTGAAATATATCTCATCGCCCCATGTATTAACCGTAGAAGTAATAGGAAGCGCCTCGAAGACCTTGCTGGCCGTCTTAGTCTCATTAAGCCAGGCTTCCAGCGCAAGCTTGCCCGCGGTAATCTTTATCTTCCTTTTCATATCCCTCCCGTCTCCTTTTTCAGCCATTCCAGATAATCGGGATTTCCCTCAACAATGGGCAAGGCGATTATTTCCGGGACTTCGTAGCTATGAACGGACTTGACCAGGCTGACAACATCGGGGAAAAGCTCCACCCTGGTCTTGACCACCATGAGGCTCTCCTCGGCTTCCTCGATTTTCCCCTTCCACCTGAACAGCGAGTTCACACCGGGCACAATATTTACACAGGCCGCTTTTTTCCGGTCAACAAGTTTATCAGCTATTTTGCGAGCCTCCTCATAGCTTGAGGTGGTGATAAAAACAACTAAGTATGCTTGCTTCGCCATCGCCTATCCCTCACCAAGCTGTCCTTGAGCCACTACGGAATTTCTCAACGTCCCGATGCCCTCTATTTTGACTTCAACTGCATCACCCGGGCTCATCCTGCCGATGCCCGATGGGGTCCCCGTGGCGATGATATCGCCCGGCAGCAATGTCATCACGTTGGAGATGAAACTCACCACCTCAGCAACACCGAAGATAAGATCGCTGGTGTGTGCAGACTGCCTGGTCTCTCCGTTCAGGCAGGTCTCGAGCTTTAGGTCGTTCGGGTCGACATCCGTCTCAATCCAGGGGCCTATCGGGGCGAAGGTATCATAACCCTTGGCCCTGGTCCATTGGCCATCCGCTTTCTGAATATGGCGCTCCGTGACATCATTAACGCAGGTGTATCCCAGAATGAAACCATTGACCTTATCGCTTGGTACATCCTTTGTTTTCCTGCCGATAACGACGCCCAGCTCGCCTTCGTAGTCAACCCTGCCCGAACCACGGGGCAATACTATTTCATCATCGGGACCTATGGCTGCCGTACTCGGTTTAAGGAAGATGAGCGGCACCGAGGGCAGGGCCATTTTGGTCTCCTCGGCATGGCGGCGATAGTTCAGCCCCAGGGCTACTATCTTCGAAGGAACGCATGGGGCAAGCAGCCTCACCTCGTCCAACCTGTAGGTGTTACCCTCGAACTTGAAGGAAAAGGCCGAACCATTAAACCCAGCAAACGGGCTGCCCCGGATGACTTTCACAATATCGCCTTCCAATGTGCCATACTTAACTTTGCCTTGAGCAGCGAAACGAACGATGCGCAAAATTCCCTCCTATTCCTAGCCTATTATAACCACATCTTTATATCTTATTCCACATACAGTTCAGAGTATTCATCCAGACTTTGATTTGAAGTAATCGGGGAAAGTTGACAAAGCGCAAACCTTTATGATATACGCAAAGCAAAGGAGGTATAAGGCATGGGAAGACTGGAAGGAAAGGTTGCCATTGTAACCGGCGCGGGTCAGGGCGTAGGTAAAGGCATAGCCCTGGCATTTGCTAAAGAAGGGGCCAGAGTAGTCATCGCCGAGATAAATCCGGAAACCGGCAAAGCCGCTGCCGGAGAAATCAAGCAGCTGGGGGCCGAAGCGCTCGCCGTGGTTTGCGATGTCGGCGACGAGAAACAGGTCAAGAAAATGGTCGCTCAAGCAGTAAAGAAGTTCGGCCCTATCGACATTTTGGTGAACAACGCGCAGAGGTGGACCGGCGGGTCAGCGTATCACCTGAGCGCCCCTATAGAATCGTTGCCTGAGGAATGGTGGGACATGGCTTTTCAGAGCGGTGTAAAGGGCACGTGGTACTGCTGTAAGGCTGTTTTCCCTTACATGAAAGAGAGGGGTGGCAAGATAATCAACTTCGCTTCCTATATGGGCGTTGTAGGACTGGAAGGCTCGGTTGACTATAACTCGAATAAGGAAGCCATTCGCGGCTTCTCCAGGACGGCAGCGCGCGAGTGGGGCAAATACAAGATTACCGTGAACGTAATCTGCCCTTCAGCCCTAACACCATCGATGATTGCCTACGGTATGGCCTTCCCTGACAAGATAGAGGAGATGACCAAAGAGATGGAGAAAATCCCTCTGAAGCGCGTGGGAGACCCCGAGAAAGACATCGGCCCCGTGGCCGTTTTTCTGGCTTGCTCCGATTCGGATTTTGTTACTGGACAGACTTTAATGGTCGACGGCGGCCTTCATATGTTCTAAGTGATATAATTCTTATAGTAGGTTTCTTTTAAGCCCCAACTCGGGAAAAGAGGGTGTCTGAATGCCAGACGAAGCAAAATTCAGATGCGGAGCGCTGTATTGCAGCCGGTGCCAGAGGATGTTTTATTACCGGATGCACATACTGCCCGATGAGCAGGAAAATGAAGTCTACAAATGCCCCGAGTGCGGCCATGAGCTTGAGGAGGTGCTTACCGATAACTTCCTGGACAGTACGGAGGAGACGCTTCAGGTGCTGGAGCAGCTAGACGAAGAAGCCAGAGAGGAGTGACAGAGTTAAACACAGTTGAGCATCATTGAATCGTCTGACACAATTACGATAAAGTAGCGTCGTGACTCCTGTCACGACGTAGCACCCGTCGCCACAGGAGTGGCGGCGCTACATAGCTGTGGATGATAACATCCACAGCGAGCGGGGAAACGAGCGCAGAAGGGCCGTTCGTGGTGAGCTTGTCGAACCATGAACGGCCTTCCAACAGATCGTGGATAGCTAAATTAAAATACGGCAGAATCAATCCGTGCGTAGGGGCGAACCCATGTGTTCGCCCACTGTCTCAAAATGGGCGAACAGATTGGCCTGCGCTTATAGCTCCTTCTTTTTGAAAATCTGCCAGCCCATGACAATTGCCATGATTATCAGAACAATGCTGACTATGAGCACCCACCAGGTATTCGGGCCGCCCGTCATAGCAACGTCTTCGGCCCAGGACACCAGAGCGCCCGGGCTGTAGTACTTTATCCCCGGCAGACCTGCGGTACCTGCTATGGCGACCAGGGTGACAAAGGACAACCCTCCTGCGGCTATCGGGCTTTTGACAAACGAGCTATACATTACAGTTACCGCCAGACAGAACAGCAAATACAGAGCGCCTAGCAAGTTAGCTATGAAGAAGTCGAATCCTCCGGGGTTTCCAAAGAGCACCACCGTGTACAGGTAGCAGCCTGCAGCTCCTACTATCATGGCGGCCCCGAAAGACACCGACAGAGCCGACAGCTTGGCAAGGATGAAATTGCCAGAGCCCACCGGCTTGCTCAGTGTGATGGCAGCCGTGCCTGACTCCCTCTCACCGGCTACCGAGCCCATAGCAACCAGTATTGCTGCTACCAATCCCAACTGCCCCAGGCTGCTGATGTACGATTGAACCGCATCTGCGGCGGTGAACTCCGGTATCCCTATGACAGTGTTCTCGGAAGGTATAAGCGCATGGAGATACTTCAGCAACAAGGGAATGCCCAGGCCGAAGACAAAGAACAAGGCGACCACGATGAGAAAGCGGTACGTCCTGAGCTGGCCTTTGAACTCCTTCCTGAACAGAACGAAAAAGCTCGACACTAGTCCCTCTTGTTTCCCACCAATTCGATAAACACTTCCTCCAGCGTGGGCAACACCATCTGGTACTGGCGCAGGGTGAGGCCGCTCCCAGATATCATCCTGGGCAGTTCCACCTTTGCCGTAGCTACGTCGCGGGCACTTACTCTAAGCCTAAACACATTGCCCTCTCGCTCGGAATTTACCTTCTCCACCCAGGGCAGCGACTCAAGAAGGCCGATAAAAGGAGTGGCTGCCTCTTCGAACTCTATTTCGAAGACAGGGCGAGTGAAACGCTGGCGCAGTTCCTCGACCCCGGACTCCACGACGAGCTTGCCTCTGTCTATAATGCCCACGATGTCGCAAACACGCTCCACATCGGCGAGTATGTGGCTCGACATGAAGATGGTGGTGGCCTGCTCCTTAAGCCGAACAAGTGTATCCAGTACCTCAGCCCTGCCCAGAGGGTCGAGCGCAGAGCAAGGCTCGTCCAAAAAGAGCACTTCGGGCTTATTCATCAGAGCCTGCGCGATGCCCAGCCTCTGTCTCATCCCTCGGGAATAGGTACTTATCCGGCGAGAAGCATCGCGGGATAAATCAACCAGTTCTAGCAACTCGCCGCATCGTGCTTTGACTTCTTTTGAGGAAAAACTGAAGAGCTGGCCCACAAAAGTGAGGTATTCCTTTGCCGTCATCCAGTTGTAGAAGGCAGGCTCCTCGGGTAAATAGCCTATCTTGCTCTGAAGAGAACACGAATGTGAGACAACCTCCTCGCCCGCTACCCAGGCCTTGCCGCTAGTTGCCCTGCTCAAGCCAGTGAATATCTTGAGGGCTGTGGTCTTGCCTGCCCCGTTGGGACCCAGAAAGCCGAAGATGACTTTATCTTCGATGGTCAGGTCAAGGTTATCCAGAGCGACAATGCTGCCGTAGTGTTTGGTGAGGCCCCGGCAACTGATAGCAGGCAAAGGGATTACTCCTCCTCACGCCCCAATACGAAGTAGAGAATAGGCCCGAAGAGTTCGAATACTACTATGACAATTCCCCACACCAGCTTGCTGCCGCCCCTGACATGCTTTCTTTTTATCAGGTCGTATAAAGCAAAGCCGAGCAGCCCGATCTCTACCAGAACCAGAGGGATGAGAAGCGCTATTAGCTGCCCCACATTCAAGTTGTCGTTCATTCAAACGTCTCTTTTGGACTCGGAGTACCGCACAAGCGCGCCGAGCGACTTTACGGCAGTCTCCTGGTCAATATAAGTCGGCACCCCCAATCCCTCCAATTGTCGTGATATATCCTCAATTAGAGACAGCTTTGTGCCATAAAACCAGACAGTTATGGGTTTGGAGATATGCTTCACCAGCCGCTCGAACATCTGCACGATGTATGATGCCGGCGCCATTGTGCCAACATAGAGGATGATAGCAGCGCAATCTACGTTGGCATCATCAAGGACTGCAGCTATTACCTCCTCCTGCATCGACATGGGGTCATCTACCGTAGATAGCGGCGGGCCCAAATCGATCGGATTTTTGGTCAGCCGGGGGGACAGCCTTGCTAACTTCTCCAATGTAGCGTCAGTATATCTGGAGAGCGTCAGCCCGGACTCAACCGCCAGGTCGGCTGCCACCACACCCGCACCTCCGCTGTGGCTGATAATAGCGACCCGATTGCCCGACGGCAGCGAATTGTATGCAAAGACCTTGGGTATGTCCCAGAATTCCTGCCAGGTCTTCGCCCGTATCACGCCGGCCTGCCGAATAGCGTTGTCGTAAATCACGTCATTTACCATCAAAGAGCCGGTGTGCGATGCGGAGGCCCTGGCCCCTGCTGCGCTCCGTGCCGATTTAAAAATTATCAGAGGCTTGCGCTCTGCAAAGCTTCGAGCCGCATTTATGAACTCGCGCCCGTTCTTCACATCTTCGACATGCATGGCAGCTACCTTCGTCTCCTTGTCCGCTGCCAGATAATTCAACAGGTCAACCTCGTTAACATCACACTTATTGCCCACATCGCACATTTTGCTGATAGGATAGCCACGGTCTCCGATAGGTTGACATTGGGGAAGGACGATGCCGGTCTGGCTGCAATAAGCTATCCTTCCCCTCCTCACCTTATCGTACCCGAAGGGATAAGGGATAGTCGTGAAGCCGTTGGCGGCGTTAAAAACACCGACAGTATTGGGGCCTATGATACGAATCCCATTTTGTGTTGTTATGTCAACTAATCGCTGCTGGAGCTTAGTACCTTCACCCTCTGCATCTGCGAAATTCTCGGATACAATGACCGCAGCCTTTACCCCTTTTTCAGCGCATTGCTCTATAAGCGCCGGCACTGTCGTGGGAGGCGTAATCACCAGAGCTAAATCGACAGCGTCTGTTATCTCATTTACACTCGGATAAGCTTTCATCCCCAGGACTTCACTGTATGCAGGATTGACGGGGTAAAGCTTGCCAGTGTAGCCGAATTCCAGCATGTTCTTCAGCGCCCAGTACCCGTGCCCCATCCCATCTTTTAGTGAGCCCAATACCGCTACAGTTCTAGGCTCAAAAAATGGCCACAGGTCACTTCCATTCCTTGATTTCATCAGAAACCTCTCAGGTCGGTATTATTTTTCAGCCGGGGTGGAGGAAGGCTTAAACAGCTACTTTTTAGTCTTCCTGGTAAAAGGAGCTTTGATAAAAAGGGCACAATTCAGATAGAGCCTGGCTGCCTGCACTACCTGGCGGAATTCCACCGATTCCTCCGCAGTATGGGCAGTCTCCAGCCGTCCCGGCCCTAGTATAATAGGGTCTACCCCAGCAGCCCAGAGCACATTACCATCGGAATGGCTTCTGAAGTCCTGGGGCTCCCACGGCAGAGACAGCTTCCTGTATACCTCTCTCAACTTCTTGATCAGAGGCCTCTTGGGTGAAATCCTGTAACCCGACTGCGTGCTCTCAAATCTGATATCGGCTTCCATGCCGGAGCTTTCATCTACCTCCTCCACCAACTGTTCCAACTCCGCCTTGAGCACGTCCACTCTAGAGTCCGGTTGAAGATGCAGGTCAATCCAGGCCTCGCAGGTATCGGGAACCACAAATCCGCCTGGAAAACCAGTAAGCTGTCTGACGTTGTAAACCACTCCCTTGGGCAGGGAGGTGATGTACTCTGTAACCTGCAACAGGAGCTTCAACATGGTTTCGATGGCATTCTGGCCGAGTTCAGGCATAGAGGAGTGGGCTCTTTTCCCCTTGGTACGCAGAAGCACTTCCAGATAACCATAATGTCCCAGGCATGGGATCATGTTGGTCGGCTCACCCACCATGGCCCAGGGGAAGCTGTATTCCCGCATCAGAGTTTTTGCCCCGTCGCTTTCCTCCTCCTCGCCCACCACCAGGGCGAGGCCCACCGGCGGCAAAACGCCTCCCCGCTCCGCAAGAACAGTGAACGCCTCAATCATTGCGGCGCAGCCTGCCTTCATATCTGAAGCCCCCAGGCCGGAAACTGAATCCCCTTCCTCGGTGAAGCCATAGTTGTCCAGGTCGTGGGCAGTGACTGTGTCCAGGTGCCCTACAAAACAGAGGTCTACCTCCTCTTCATTCTCCGGTAAAACCACCAGGTTGAAACGGTTTTCGTCAACCCTCTGCCTGATTACGTCCAGACCTTTGTTTTTTAAATAGGCTTCCACATACTCAACGATACCCTCTTCTTTCCCAGAGGGGCTGTAAATATCAATAAGCTCCCTAAGAAGGTTCTTCAACCTCTCCGGCTGCACATCCTTTGATACATCGGTAGTAGTTTTCATTATTTGCTTCCTTCAGAAAGGCGGCATCCGCTATAGCCTGCCGGCCTCCTCTGCTTCCGTCTCAGGGGCAAACTGCCCCCCTGGTTTGCCCTTCCTGGCTTTTCTGTGAAGGGTTTTCGCCAGCCACAAGTGTTGGGCACGGGTCGAGAAGCCTAAACTATTGAAAAAGCCTATAGCCGCTTCGTTATCGCCGTCGGTATCGGCTATAACCATCCTCACACCATCCTCTGCCAGCCTTTTCTCCAACTCCTTGTAAAGACGCCTTCCCAGCCGGGCACGCTGGAAAGCTTCGTCTACACCTATCCACGCCAGATACCCATACTTCTTCCAGGCGGTGCCTTCCTTCTCTATCGTTGTCGCTAGCAAAAAACCAACTATTATCCCCTTTTCCTCAGCCACCAGGCAGTATTCGGGGTCGGAGCTAAAATATTCAGTTACCT
>DAOUMT010000231.1:0-6782 GCA_034409195.1 Dehalococcoidia bacterium | reverse complement strand
GACTTAGAAGATACCAGAAACAGCGTACGTGCCGGATCGATATCATCCGTAACTGCCTGTATTGAGGCAGGCAGAATTGAGTCCAGAACGATTAATTCCGGAAAGCCCCCGGCGCTGCCGAATACCTGTCGAAGAACCTCAGCACCCAGGCTGCTGCCTCCCATCCCCAGCAGCACCACATGACGGATCCCCGTGTCTACGACTTCCTGAGCAAAGGACTGCAGCATAGGGACCTGCTCGTGCATCAACTCAGTAACGTTGAGCCAGCCCAGGCGATTGCTTATCTCAGTTGGATCTGGCTTCCAGACCGCATAGTCTTTGCGCCAGATACGCGCGACTGTATCGTTTTGAGTAAGCTTGTCCAGGGTTGTCTTCACGCCTGATTCATACTTACCCAGGTTAGTCCTAACGGGGACAGCTTCTACCGCCAGGAGCCTGGATTTCTTCTCCTCTATGCCAGCCCGCAGTTTCTCAAAAGAGTCCGAAAAAGCCTTAACGCCGTCAGCCAGGAGTTTGTCCGTAACGTCTTTAAGACTGATGCCGACTGAAGACAGTTTCTCTAGTGTATGCTCTGCCTCTGCCATGCCCTGCTCCAAGGTGAGTTCTGCCTTGCCATGATCGAGAAAGGCATGGATTGTAGCCAGAGGAAGCGTGTTGACCGTATCAGGGCCGATAAGCGGCTCGACATACATCAGGTCACTGTAGGCCGGGTTTTTAGTGCCTGTACTTGCCCAGAGAAGACGCTGCACACGCGCCTTCTTTGCCTTTAGTAGTGCAAATCGCTGGCCGTAGAAAGTGTCTTTGAACCGTTTATACGCTGCCTTGGCGCTGGCAATGGCCGTTTTGCCCAGCAAAGCCCGGCAATCCTCTTGTCCTTTCTTAATTCGTTCTTCCAACTGTTGATCGACGACTGTATCTATCCGGCTCAAGAAGAAAGAGGCTACGGAAGCCACCTTGCTCGGGTCTCTACCATTACGTACCAGGTCTTCCAGGCCCGCGACATATGCTTCCTTGACCTGCTCATAGGCTTCCAGCGAGAAGATAAGTGTGATATTGACATTTATACCTTCGGCGGTAAGCTGACGAATGGCGTCAATGCACTGGGGTGTGCCCGGTACCTTTACCATAACATTGGGCCGGTCAAGTACAGCGAAGAGGCACCTGGCCTCAGCAATTGTTCTCTCAGCATCGTATGCAACAAGGGGAGAAATCTCTAAACTAGCATAGCCATGCTCACCAGACGTCTTGTCGTATATGGAGCGCATCAGGTCGGCGGAGGCACGAATATCTTCGATAGCCAGCGCTTCATAGATTTCCAGGGCATTCTTACCCGTCCGAGCCAAAGCTGGCAGTGCCTCATCGTAATCGGTGCTCCCGATAATTGCCTTTTCGAGAATAGTAGGGTTTGCGGTCAAACCGCTTATGCCTGATTCTGTGAGTTGTTTCAGTTCGCCGGACTTGATGAGACCGCGCCGGATATAGTCGAGCCACATCGCCTGACCAAGTCGATGCGCTTCCTGGATAGAGTTCGACATTTTATGCGTGCCTTTGTTATCAGAAGGGCTGCCCAATTGATATTGAATTTCTACCCTGCAGTTCTAGTGAGTCTGTGTTTCATGGCTTGATTGATTATCTCTTCAAGTACACGGGCATTGTTATATTCTGTCTCCCTTGCTCCATAGACTAGTGTGACATTACTGTGTGCAGCTTCTTTTGCAATGCGCTCCAGTATTTCCTGCTTCTGGGGCGATGACAGCTCTTTCCGGTATCTTTTTCTGAATTCCTCCCATTTCTCAGGTTCGTGATTGAACCACCGGCGCAGCTCATCGCTCGGAGATAGCTCTTTCAACCACTCATCAACGCCAGCGTCCTCAGTGCGCAGGCCGCGGGGCCATAGGCGGTCAACGAGTATCCTTTTGCCATCGCTGGTCTCTTTCCTCTCGTATACTCTTTTTACTTTTAACATTTCACCACCCTCCAGCGTCATGCCGACTCTAGGCGCATTTAAAGCAACATACTGCGATATTGAGTCACTGCCGCCCCGTTAACAGACACAGGGGTGCTTGCTCAATAGCTTCATAACTTGGTCAACTGCCCACAAAGCTATCAGGATCCAGATGTGGATTTTTAGCAGCCCTTACAGCAGCGTCACGAAGCTCTGCATATTATCAGGTACAGTTATTGACATGCCCGTTCAAGTGCTATTTAGCCATGCCATCACGGCAGTAATAGCCCACCGGTTGGCCGCTGGCGAGATTGTTCTGATTGAATACCGGGCAGCCACCGCACATGCAGGACTGACTTGGGTCGAGGTCACGGCAAGTAGCGGTGCCGGTAGAGCAGTAAATGCCCGGTATGTCTTCGCGCTTCAACGGTTGCCTTTTTATTGCCTTTTCAATACCATTCAGTTTGCCCTTCACACACTTACTGGCACCCTGTACTGGACATTGCGGGCACTTGCACAGGCTTACGTTTGCCGTAGTGAAAGCAACCTTCGAACTTACAGACTGCGCCATTTCGCCACCTCCTCCATCACCTTTATCGGCTTTCCAGACGTTTGTTAGAATCATAGCCCCGGGATGTTACGAAGTCATAAAATGGCGAGAAAAAAGGTTAAAAAGTTGTCACATTTCCTTCATTAATCTAATGAAGGCCGAGGCATCATTGTACATATTGATGTTGTTGAACAGTACATAGGGCTCTTTGCCATCTAACTTATCTCTAAGCCACCGTAGTTCCTCCTCCGAACAGCGATGCCGGTATCGAGGCTCACCATGCAAACGAAAATATCGAGGTTCACCATATAACGGCTCCCTTTCGAAAGGGTCAACGCAGTGGATAAGCCCTAGCTCAGAGCACAATGTCTTGATAGTCCCTTCACTCCATTCTCCTCGCGGCTCCCAGACCAGAAGAAACCTCGAGTCGTGCGCAGACTCAAAGAATTTCCTTAGATTGACAGCATTCTCCTGAGTTTCTCCGAATCTGGGAGGACACTGGAAGACAATCACCCTAGCTTCCAATGCCTGAGCGAACCTTTTTGTCTCTGTCCATGCTTGTATCACTTCATCTGTAGGCCTAAAGAATCCATAACGCTCCTTTTGGGCGGCCGGTATACTCAGTCCAGCCCTGCGATACGTCGGGCTGGTAGCGGGATGAGTTATTAACTGAGAAGCCTTCAGGGTAAATTCGAAGTCGGATGGAGCAATACCTCTCCACTTTAAGGCGGTGTCCAGTTTGGGCAGTTTATAGAAGGTCTGCTGCACTTCCACAAGCTTGAATTGTTTGAAATAGCCCTTCATCCCTCGTGAAAAGCCACAGCAGCCCACTTTGACATTTGGCAATTATACCTCCATGCGTTTCTGACAGAGGGAGCAAAACTTCCATTCTTTCAAATCGGTATCGGAAAGAGTGTTGGAGAAATGCATCACACAAGCAGGATTGGGACAGTGCCCCAGACCATATGTGTGACCCAACTCATGAACCGCCTCCTTTATAACTCGCTGTCGGAAGATATCTTCATCGCGGGGCAATCCATAGAACTCCTGCCTCAAGCGATACAGTGAAATGACCGCTCTCCGCCCGGTGACGTCCGCTTGCCCGAAGACAAAATTAAGCCCTTGGGCGAAGAGGTCAACGTCAACCACCCCGAGAACCCTATCAACTGAGGAAGATGGAGACGGTAAAACGGCTAGAATCGAAGAGGCAAGATATTGTCTTCGGTCACTATGCCAGCTCTCCTTCGGCAGTTGTACTTTATTAGCTATATGAATTTTCTGGCCAAAAATCTCCTCTAAAGGTGTCCTCAGGCTTTCCAACAAACTTATATCTGTGTCACCTATGGGAACCAGAGCTATCATCCTAGGTTCCGTCCTGATATTGGTTTATGCATTCCTTGACTTGTGGTAGTATAAGTACCGCAGCAAGATATAGCAAGCACTCCAGGGGCCGGTCATGAAAGAACTAAAGATACTCTGCTGGAACGTCAACGGGGTCAGAGCGGTAAAAGGGAAAGGCTTCCTGCAATGGCTGCACAGAGAGTCTCCCGATATCATATGTCTTCAGGAAACCCAGGCGCATCCCGACCAGCTTGGTGACGACCTCCGAGAGCCACGTGGTTATCATGTATACTGGAACTATCCGGAGCAGGGCAAAGGCTACAGCGGCGTTGCCACTTTCACCAAAGAAAAACCACAGAAAGTGCAAAATGGCTTCGGTGTCGCAGAGTTCGACACCGAGGGCAGGACTATAATAGCCGAGTATCCTGAATTCACTCTTTTTAACGTGTATTTTCCCAATGGTAAAAAGGACGAGGCGCGTCTTAAATACAAGCTGGATTTCTACGATGCCTTTCTTGAATTTGTTGGTGCCTTGAAAGACCATGGTAAGAAACTCATCATCTGCGGTGATTTCAATACCGCACACAAGGAGATAGACCTGGCCAGACCGAAGGAGAACTCAACCATCTCGGGATTTCTGCCCATCGAGAGGGCATGGATGGACAAATTTGTAGCTCATGGCTATATCGACACATTCCGCCACTTCCATAAAGAGCCAGAGCAGTACTCCTGGTGGGACCTCAAGACGAGGGCCAGAGAAAGGAACGTGGGCTGGAGAATAGACTACTTCTTTGTGACGCAGAATCTACTGAAATCAGTCACTAAGGCATTCATAATGCCTGAGGTCACGGGCGCTGACCACTGTCCAGTAGGCATAATATTGAAGACTCCATAGATGCCCCCCCGACCGATTCAAACACCTCTAAATCCAACACCCCTCCCTGTTTAGCCATCAATTTCACAAGAATGGAAATAGGGAAAAAGTACTAGAAAAACAGTACCTAAGTGGGATTGTTGTACGACCTTTGCTCAATAAATAATTGATACAGCGATTTCAAGGAGGTGGCTAGATGGGGAAAGTGCTATATTGGGCAGGGGGAGTGATAAACTGGCTGGCCTATGTCTGGCTGGTCGTGAGTGAAGCTTTGGAAGAGATTCGTTACGCCACAATAGGCGATTCCTTTAGGGGTATCTTTTCCGCAACTGAGACCAGGCAGTATAATCCGAAGCCAGAGCTAATGCTTCCCGGCCAGAGTAGCACAGCTAAGGCTGCAGATAACGCGTAAGACAGCATAGCTGAAAATCGAGATTTTTGGGCTTTATTTACTCGAGTAAAATAGATGAAGCCCTTTATTTTACGACCCAGTTGCAGCCTTATCTTCACGGTACGGATTTTTCCAGTACAAAATTCCCACTACGCCCAGGACTAAATTACCATTGCTCTGACGTTCTATTTTCATTACCCTCATGGCTAAAAGGAAAGATCGTGTCAAGACAATTAGGTTATATCCAGGACGAATGGTCTCGTGAAATGAGCAAGTTACGTGAAATCGATCCGTCCTTGAATGGTCCGAGTGGCGAATTGGCGTCCTTTATCGCCAGTCTGATAGAGCAGAATGCTGAACTCGCTGAGAAATTGCAGCACATAGATGCCCTAACAGAACTTGCCGAGAAGAAGATAATCGAGGCGAGCAAAGAGGCAGAGGCGATCAGGGCAACAGCTGAAAGGGAAGCAAATGCCAGGAGAGCTATCTCTGCCGAAGTCGAAGGTCAAGCGAAAGCTACAGCGGTGCATGCGGTTGAAGAGAATTCTAAGCCTGTAGAACAGGCAGAACAATTTCTGGCAACTAAACAGCGATCTGGCAAAAGCCCTGAAGAAATTTCCCTGGAATTATGCTCAATACTTGATAGCGATGAGACAATCGAGACAACGTGTGATGTACAGGTCGAAGAAGCGACTCAGGACAATCTATTCACTGAATCAGAAAGAGACACAGAAGAAAGCCCTGCCTACTATGCTGACTTCGTAGACATGGTGCTTCCACCCCCCATATCCTTGCGAGGAATGCTTAAACTGCGCAGGCAATTAAATAAATTTCCCGGTGTCAGAGTCATTGCTGTAACAGGTTCGTTGGATAAGGGCCTCTGGATCAGATTCATTGTTCGTGCTCCTACCCCGCTTATGAACGTGTTTGAGGTTTTAGCCAAAGTGAATGGAATATCTTATGCAATCACCGAGGTAGGCAAAGTATATTCTGCGCAAAGAGAGCCTCTGTGGAGGTCAGCATTCCTATCAGTAGCAAGAAAATTTCTCACCTCAAACCGGGGCAATGAAATTTACTTGAATGATAGTCCTTCTTGTACACAGTGAAGCGCTAGCAGGAGAAGGGCTCAGGCCTGAAAAATCATTACAGTATCATTCTTCCAAAAAACTGCGGCAAGAGCCTTCACTGTTAAACTGCGGCAAATTTACGAGTCATTTTGCTACTTACTCTTCACTAACGCTTTGGATGGTAGCTTGACTCTGCGCTCAAACTCATGCCGTTCTAGCAGCACTGCATGATTACATCCGCGGCATTTGATTCTGATGTCAGCACCCATTCTCACAACCTGCCACTCATAGCTGCCGCAGGGATGCCTCTTTTTCAACCGCACAACATCACCAATACTTATCTCCATAAAGTCACCCTCGGGCTGCCAACTGCTCGTTGATTTGGTCACGCAACTTCAGCGCTTCCCGGCGTGCTGCCTGGGCGAAATCCTTTCCTTTGGAGGCATACAGAATCTGACGGGAGCAGTTTATTATTGCTTTCTCACCATTGGCATCGACGCCGTACCTAACCACCGCTGACAGATCGCCACCCTGGGTTCCAATGCCCGGTATCAGTAAAGGAAGCTCAGGGCAAATCCCGCGTATCCTCTTCAACTGCTCCGGATAGGTTGCCC
>DAOUMT010000230.1:0-4778 GCA_034409195.1 Dehalococcoidia bacterium | reverse complement strand
GATAGCCCAGTTCGCTCATTCGAACGAAGGTTACCTGAGCCGCCTGCGGAGTGGTGAAAAACGCAATCCCAGACCAGAGACCATAGTAAGGATTTGCTTAGCCTTCGTACACTCAAGCGCGAAGGTGAGTTTAGTTGACGTAGAAGAGCTCTTTAATTCCGTTGGTAGATCATTTCTCATTAGACGTTAGTCTAAAATTTAGCCTAAGTGTGCCCACGCTTCCCAGAAATCCATGGTCGCACTACAGTATTTCCGTAGTAGCCAAGGCATTCAAACCCGTACAGATCATCAATAAGCTGCGTGAGTGTGAGAGCCTGCTCAGCCATGGCATCACGGTAGGAGAAATCTTCAGGAAGCTGGTTGTCACCGAGGGGACCTGTTACCGCTGGCGTACAAAGTCAGAGTAAACGGGCATGCGGGTGGAGCAGTCCAGGCACTTCAAACAATTGGGCAGGTTATAGTACTTTGTTCAGGTGAAATTAGGCATTTTTGCGGTATCGGTTCCATCAGTGACTTTGTATAATTATTATTAGTAGGAGAGTAAAATAGTTAGAAGGAATTCAAGAAAAGGAATGGAGTACATTAGTGTCTCAGAGCAAAGTTAAGAAGGAGCAGCAAATATATTGTAGTGGTCGATGCGAGCACGGCGTTATGTTGGAAAATTTCCCCGAGAATTACCTTGCCTGGCTACAGTCGGGTCCTCCTTATGAGAATACACCTGTGAAGCGACCTACGGTGCTGAAAAAAGAATAAAGTGTTCCCGTCGCCTCCAGTGCACAAGCAGTATACACAGTAATAAGTCAGGCAATGCAGGCGGATAACGCTCCCAGGATATTGTGTTATTGAGCGTTTTTTATGGAGTATGAACAACTGAAGACACTGATGATGTAGGTTCTTGGTGTCATTGGATATAGTGGCTGACACCAACCAGCGACGGAAAGTCGTAGCTTATAATCACGACCCCTAGTTATTGCGGCTTTTTAAAATGTGTTTGCAACGCTCTCGATAGAAAAATTCAAATTAGGGTATTTTAGCAACATGGCTGGCTATCTCCCCTTAAACTGCGGCGTCCTCTTCTGTAAAAACGATGTAACACCTTCCTTGAAGTCCTCGGTCTGGAAGCAGATGCGCTGCGCCAGCGTCTCGAAGTCTAACTGGGACTCCAAGTCGCCGACAGCGCCTTTATACACACCCTTCTTGATAAGCTCGATGGCAACCGATGGGCCCTTAGCGAGCCTAGCTGCCAGTTCCCTGGTCACCTTCATCAGGTCGTTGTGTGGCACGATTTTGCTCACCAGGCCCAGACGCTCCGCCTCCTTGGCATCGAAGATCTCGCCCAGCCACATAAGCTCCAGCGCCTTCGATGTCCCCACCCTGCGAGGGAGGTAATAGGTAGCGCCGCCGTCAGGACAAAGCCCACGTTTCACGAAGACCATGCTGAACCTTGCTTTCTCGGATGCTATCCTGATATCGCAGGCCAGAGCCAGAGAGAAAGTCACACCCGCAATTACGCCAGGGATGGCGGCGATAGTCGGCTTGGGGAAGTTGCGCACCGGCAGCGTCCACCAGCCAAAAGGCCTCTTCAGGATATATGGCTCAATGAACCCGCTGTAGTCGGCAGCCAGTTCGCTGGCATCTGCCCCTGTGCTGAACGCCTCACCGGCGCCTGTAAAGACCAGGACCTTCACCTTATCTTCAGTGCGAAGCTGGGTAGCGAGACGGTGCACCTCTGTCCTCATCGCTTCGGTTACCGCATTGAGCTTCTTGGGCCGGTTAAAGGTTATAGTGGCGATTCCATCTTCCACTTCAAAGAGCAGACCATCGACTGACATGGTTGCCTCCTCGTCTTATGGTATGGTGCAGCACCTGCTCTGACCACGCTTGTGCCTGAAGTCCTTCATAGGGAAGACTCCAGGCAACTTTATATTCATTATTTTCTTTTGAACACAGGCTCGCACTTCTCCATGAAGGAGTCAATGCCTTCTTTGAAGTCCTTGGTGCCCATGAGAGCGTTTTGGGTATAGTTCTCGCAGTCCATGTGAACGCCGATATCGGGGTCGAGCATGCCCCTGTACACCGCAGCCTTGGCCAAACCCACCGCTAACGGCGGGTTCTTGGCTATCTCGGATGTCAGCTCCAGAGTAGCCTTCATCAGCTCTTCGTGCGGAACGACCCTGTTAACCAAACCTATGCGCTCCGCCTCCTGTCCATTGATTATCTTTCCGGTGAGCACCAGTTCACAGGCCTTGGCCATGCCAATAAGGCGCAGCAGGTTGTAGCTGGCAGCGCAATCGGGTATAACGCCCCTCTTGATGAAAATGGTGCTGAAACGGGCCTTCTCCGACACAATCCTCATATCGCAGGCCAGTGCCAGACCCATGCCGCCGCCTGCCGCTATGCCGTTGACCGCAGCGATAACCGGCTTCGTCATGTTGCGGATCTTGAGCACTACGGTGGGCATATGGCCTACTCTTTTGACTATATCGCCGATGACCGTCCTGGCAAATTCCGACCTGCCCTCGACCAGGGTGCCGAGGTAGCTGACATCTCCACCGGCACAAAAAGCCTTACTCCGGTTATGATGACAACCCTGACACCCTTATCCGCTGCAACGTCGTTGAGGGCGTTATCAATCGCCTCCATCATAGGGAAATCGAAAGCGTTATCCGAATCAGGACGGTTCAGAGTTATGGTAGCAATCATATCCTTCTTCTCAATAAGCACAGTCTTCTCGGACACTTTATTTCCTCCTTTTTACCTTTGGTGAACCTCTGCATCTTCTCTTAGTCAGGAACGCCCGAATAATACATTAGAAGAAATGAAATAAAGGCGTTCCGAGGATAGAAATTGTAGCTTAGGCGTACCTCCGATACGGAAAACATGAGAGCTACAATGTCAGCCACACTTCGACAAGACTACACTAGCTCCACATAAACTTAGAGGGGAGAGAAACTGTTGCATGTCCGGGCATTGTGTTCTCTCCCCGTTGGTTCTCTGTGCGGATTTCGATATCGACTAGATATTCATTTCCGTCCTGATATTTCTTTGTAACCGTCCCCTTGAGAAACTGCGTATCCCCAAATACATTGAAAAGTTTGCATCTGGCATCCAGCTTCTTTAGGAAACCATCATCTCCCATCCAATTCGTTATCAGATGACCTGCCCATGAGAACCTCTGGATGCCCAGGTCGTAGGCTACGGGTACCCCAATTGCATCAGCTTTATCGCTTTCGTAGTGGACATCGGCCATAGGTTCAAGAGTACCCGTCTCAGGATCGCGCACACCCCACTTTGGATGCCTCTTCATGTATTTCCAGCGTATGCGGTGGGCACCTTGTCCACCGCCTATCCCCACCCAGAACTCCACCATATCTGTCTGGCCAAGAGGCCCTTTGACAACTGGCGTTAACTCGTCGCCCACGTTGACATCTTCCCAGAACCGAGGAGTCTTCCCCTGCACCCCTTCCCTTTCATACATCTCATCAATTTTCCGCAATTCCTCTGCAGTATACTTATATTTCGTTATGTGTTTGTATTTACCTTTCTCTATAGCTGCCTGTCTCTCGATCCGCATAGTCTCTCTCTTGTTGATGGCCACGACCTCGCCTCTTTGGTTTCTGTAGATTGTTTTACCCAATTGCAGGAACTGCCGTCCACCCATCATGCCATGCTTCTCTACAAGATCAATGGGTATATCGACACAGGTAAGTCTATCGTTGACATGTATAATCTGAAACCACTCCCAGTTGCAGCCACAGTGGAAGGCATGCACCCCAGGCAGTCCTTCCATCCCCTGAGGCGCTGACACAGCGTAGGGGAACAAGGGAGGCGCAATGATATGTCCATACCTGTTTCTCCTAGCGTATTCTAAATCATGCCAGAGGGGGTTATCGTCTCCTACCCCCCACGCGAACTGCCTTATGGCATCCTGCGAAGCGAATTCATTCTGCACTTGAGGGTAATAGGGCACGCCGAACTTGGCCCTCATTTTAGCTAGACCTTCTTCGGTTATCTTCCCAAAGGTCACTTCCGGCTTATCTGGCATCATTTGAGTCACCTCCTCATTTTCTTGGCGCTTTTCCAAATAATTCATTGTTTTCAAAAGTTGACCATGAATTTGGTGCTCACGGTCTTGCCGCATTCAAAGGTAAAGTAATACTTTTATTCGACATCGACAAAAATGAAACACATAATAGGGCCAAGCTAACGGACACTCCACGCTATTGCTCTCGCTCTTTTAGGGTGGCAAAGTATGATCTGCAGTAAAGGAGTGAGCTTCGCTTTAGGAGATTTCTGAAAAAGCCCAAGAGCTTCAATACTGGATCTCCATTTCGACTAGCAATGACGGCTCACCTGCTCCTTTCATCAGATACCGCTTTTCCGCTTACACCATACTTGCAGTGAAGCCGAATTACAGCAAGTACACCACCTTCAGTCACAGGTTAAAGACCCTGATTGCGTTTTCACGCATGATCATCCTCTTGGCTTCGTTGCTCAGTGGCAATGCTAAAAACTGCTCTTTGAAGTTCTTAAGACCCATGTTGTTAGTGGCGAAGATGGTTTTCTCCTGACCTGCCCAGAATTGCATAAAGATAAGCAACTGAGGATGGAGCTTGGGCAAGAGTTTTGGCATCCAGGCTGAGGTATCGCAGTAGACGTTAGGGTGCTTCCAGGCCATAGCCACCAACTCGTTCACCCAGGGCCAGCCCGTATGTGACCCGATGATAGTAAGTGCAGGAAAGTCCAGGGCAACCTCGTCCAAGTACATAGGGTACCCT
>DAOUMT010000229.1:0-10433 GCA_034409195.1 Dehalococcoidia bacterium | reverse complement strand
TCTTAAGCTCATCCAAGTCGATCATTATGAGTGATAGGGGGACTTTGCTTCTTTGGGCACGAATAAATTCACGTTCTATCTGGTCCATGATGTACCGCCGATTGTAAAGACCTGTCAGGCCATCGGTAAAAGCGAGTTCCAGGGCATGCTCATATAGCTGAGCATTCTCAATAGCCATACCTATCTGATTGGCAATGGTGCTCAACATGCGCACCTCCCATTCCGGGAACTCACGATGACCGTAGCTGCCGATTCCCATCACGCCCAGGATTCTCTCCTTCGCCATTATCGATAAAGCAGCAAAGGATTGAACACACTCCTTCCACGCACCACGATGATTAAATCTACGGTCTGTTGATACATTCTCTACCAATAGAGGCTTCCCTGTTTCAAGCACCTGCCTGAAAACACCTTCCCCTTTGCCCAATACCCTTATCTCATTCATAAACGATGGCGACATTCCGCGATGAGCCCTGAGCACCAACTTTCTAGTTTTCTCGTCGAACAAAAATATCCCTGTTACCTCAACACCTGTTACTGCTAGTACCTTGTCTAATACATTGACAAGCAAATCCTCCAGATTCAGTGTCTGACTTACCGTAGTTCCGATATTGAAGAGAGTTTCGAGTTGCTTGGTGTAGCGACCCACTTCCTCTTCCGCATGCTTGCGCTCGGTTATATCCATAAGAGTGCCTAGAACCGACCTCTTTCCTTTGTACTGAATAGACGCTACTCTGTCCAATACCCAGACGATGCCTGTACCTTTCCTCATTAACCTGAACTCATAAGGAGAGCTACTCTGTCCTTTCAGCACCTCTATTGCTTTTGCCCTGACTGTCTCTCTGTCATCAGGATGAACGTAATCCAGAGAATGTCTCCCTAGCAGCTCATCACATGTATAACCGGATAGCTCTTCGAACAGGCGGTTGACGTACAAAAATTTTCCGTCCTGTAAAAAGTATATCCCCGTCGTAGCCGCCTCGAGCATGCCACGCTCAAGCTCTTCGGAATCACGCAACGCTTCTTCAGCCCGTTTCCGTTCCGAAATGTCTCTTATCACTGCCACTAATGTTTTGGGTTTATTTTGAGCATCTTTTATGACTGAAGCCGTAAAGGCGATGGGTATCTCCTCCCCATCCTTGGTTAGAGCATTCATATCAATTGGCTTAGTATGGCTTTTTTCTATAACCTTTTTTAAATACTCTTGTGCCTTTACTCTGTCCTTTGACCTGCTGTATGCCGGTAACTTAAGAGCAGATGTCCCAATGAGTTCACTAGCCTTGTATCCAAGCAGTTTTTCGCAGGCTTTGTTGACATAGATTATCTCCCCGCTCATGTTAACCAACATAACGCCATCGGGCATTCCTTCGATTGTAGCGGCAGCTATAATTTCGCCCTGCTTCAGAGCTTCTTCTGCCCATTTGCTCTCTGAGAGAGCCAGTTCCAGCTCCCGTACATGTGCTTGCAAGGTGGTCATTTCCCTCATCAGTTGCTGTTTTGTTTTCTCCCTGGATCTTCCCCCTGATTCCACACCCATGGATGCACCTACTCCCTATGAATATCCATCAAAAGGAACCGTCACTCGGAGACCTTAATCAAGCCTATACTACCAAAAATGCAAATCTGAGGCAATGCTAAAGGTAATGTTTCAGCATGGTACTTTATACCCACTAGATACCCCAATTTCTGGTGAGTCGCTATTCTTCATTTTTGTTGAAAGGAGTATGAGTATTCTTCTTAGGAGACGGTCAGGATTGCAGATTAAAGCCTGGAATTTATTACAGAGGCGGCTTCCTTTGTACCCAGGGGTATGCCTCCTCAAACGCTGCCGCTGCTCTCAATACTGTAGCTTCATCATAGGGTCGGCCCACAATTTGAAGGCCAACCGGCAAGCCATTATCTGTCCACCCGACCGGTATGGAGGCTGCTGGCTGCCCTGTGAAATTGAAAACAGGAGTGAACGGAATCCACTTAAGGAAGCCAATAGGGTCTTCAAAATCTACAGGCAGCGGTGGTGATGCAAGAGTAGGTGTTAGAAGCAAGTCGTAGGTCTGAAAAAACTTGCCCGACTTTATTGAGAGCTCATGTTTGGCGAACATGGCTTTGACATAGTCGGTAGCCTTCAACTCAGCAGCCAGAAACAGCATAGCTGCCGCAAGCGGGCTCAGTTTATCGATTATCCCTTCAACAGGCCCGAGCACTGACAGCGCGACCAGGCCATCCGAACCAAAAAAAGTCCCAATGTGATTCTCTGGATTCTCGAAGTCGGGATGAGCCTCCTCTAAATTAGCGCCCAAGCCGGAGAACTTATTCGCAGCCTGCTCACAGATTGCTTTAACCTGAGGGTCAACTGTGGCGTAGCCCAGGTTAGGGCTCCAGGCAAGCTTGAGCCCCTTTACCCCGCCTCTAAGCGATCTGGTGAAGCTAACAGCAGGTGCAGGTATAGAATAGCCATCGCCCCAGTGATAACCTGCCATGATATCGAGCATTAACGCCGCATCTTTGACTGTCCTTGTGATAGGTCCATCGTGAGTTATTAGCTCTCCTCCCTGAGTAGCCGGATAGCGGGGCACACGCCCATGTTGGGGCTTTATACCGAATACACCACAACAACTCGAAGGGATGCGTATGGAACCTCCGCCGTCTGCCCCTACTGCCAGAGGGCCCAAACCAGAGGCTACGGCAGTGGCTGCACCGCCACTTGAGCCGCCTGGGCTCATTTCCAGGTTCCAGGGATTGCGCGTGATGCCAAAGATAAGATTGTCAGTCAGGGGCTTGAAGCCAAATTCCGAGGTGTTGGTTTTACCAAGCATTATAGCCCCTGCCTGTTTTAATCTTGCCACATTGACAGCGTCTTCCTCAGGCACGAAATCCTCTAGCAGCTTGCAACCAAAGGTAGTGCGCACCCCCTTGGTAAATATCAAATCCTTGACTGAAAACGGCACCCCGTGAAGAGTCCCTAGCTCCTCACCTTTCATCACGGCATCCTCAGCCTGCTTTGCCTCGGCCAGCGCTGAATCCGCAGTCACAGTCACATAGGCATTTATCTTAAGATTCACAGCTTCTATCCGCTCCAGAACACCTCTGACGACTTCAACAGGCGAGAGCTTCTTCTTCCTGATCGATTTAGCCAGGTCCACGGCGCTCATCCAGCAAACATCCAGATGCTTCATTAATGGCCTCCTGCCTTTCGAATCTTCTTTTCAACCACAAATAGCAAGTTGTCAGTTAGTTACCGGAGCGGTTGATACCATAACAGGCGGCAGAAATCGTGTCAAGTTGATACGATATAGATTGTTCAGAAACACCCTCTTAACATCATTCCCCGAAGATGTTGACCCATGCTATAATAGCTAAAAGTCCCATGTTTACTCACCTTCATGTCCACACTGAATACAGTCTCCTTGATGGCATGTGCCGCATCCCTTATCTCATCAGCAGAGCCAAAGAGATGGGTATGGATTCCCTGGCAATCACCGATCACGGCGCTCTCTACGGCATAATTACCTTCTACCGTGAAGCTAAAGAGGCCGGGATAAAGCCCATCATTGGCTGTGAGTTCTATGTGGCACCCAAGGAGAAGGAAAACAAACTCGCAACTGAGAAAAACCCTTACCATCTCATCCTGCTAGCCAGGAATAAGGCCGGCTATCACAACTTGCTCAAGCTGGCCACCACAGCCCATCTCGAAGGGTTCTACTATAAGCCCAGGGTCGATAAGGAATCACTCTTACAATATCACGATGGTTTAGTGGCGATTTCAGCCTGCCCCAATGGCGAATTGGGACGCCTCATAATAGAAGGCCGGATCGAAGATGCTGGGAACGCAGCTAAGTGGTACAAGGATGTCTTCGGCGATTTCTATCTGGAGCTGCAGAAGCATGACGTGCCCGAGCTTGCCCAGATAAACAAAGAGCTGATCGGGATGAGCCGCAAACTTGGCATTCCCCTTGTGGCTACCAATGATGTACATTATGTTAATAGAGATGACTCCTATGCTCACGATGTCCTGCTCTGCATACAGACAAACAACACTATTTACAATGAGAAGCGCCCCAAGATGGCAGACGATTCATTTTATCTCAAGAGCCCCCAGGAGATGGCAGAGCTCTTTGCTGAGATACCGGAGGCTTTAGCCAACACAGAGCGTATCGCCGAGCTATGTAATCTGGACCTGGAATTCGACCGTCTTCACCTCCCTGAGGCAGAATTACCTCCAGACAAAACCGCCGATGCATGGCTTAAAGAACTTTCCCAACAGGGATTAGCAGTCCGTTACACCAACCCCACACCAGAGGTTTTAAAGAGATTCGAATATGAACTAGATGTAATAAAGCAGACTAAATTTGCCAACTATTTCCTGGTAATCGGGGATGTCATCTCATTCGTCCGTAAACAAAATATCCTGTTTGGCGTCAGGGGCAGCGCCGCTGCCAGTATCGTCCTCTACTGCCTGGGCATAACCGACATCGACCCGCTGCAGCACAGACTGGTTTTCGAGCGTTTCCTCAACATAGAGCGCAAGGAAATGCCTGATATCGACCTCGATTTCCAGGAGGATAGGCGCGATGAGGTTATTGCCTATGTTGCCCAGAAATACGGATATGACCGTGTGGCACAGATTATTACCTTCGGTACCATGGGGGCGAAAGCAGCTATCAGGGATGTCGGGCGAGCCCTGGGAATGCCCTACGGTAGCGTCGACCAGGTAGCGAGACAGATACCCATGGGCCCGTCAGTTGAGATTCAGAGCTCACTCGATACGATTAGCGAGTTACGCCACAGCTACAATAATGACGCAAGCATAAAACACCTCATCGACACTGCAAGGAAACTGGAAGGGGTCGCCCGTCATGCTTCTACCCATGCTGCCGGTGTGGTCATCTCACGGGAATCCCTCATCAATCATGTCCCCCTGCAAAGACCCAGCAGGGGCGATGAACAAAGCATCAATATGACCCAGTTCGCCATGGACGATATCGCCAGGGTAGGTCTCCTTAAGATGGACTTTCTGGGACTCATCAACCTGTCCATCCTGGGGAAAGCTAAACAGACTATAGCCAAAACCCGCGGTGTCGACTTAGACCTGCAGCATCTGCCGCTCGACGACAAAAGAACCTTTGACCTTCTCTCATCTGGCGAGACCACCGGTGTGTTCCAACTTGAAAGTGCCCCCATGCGCCGCTACATCAAGGAGCTTAAGCCGAGCTGTTTTGGAGATATCGCCGCTATGATAGCCCTTTACCGGCCGGGGCCCAAGCAACACATTCCGACCTTTATCAGGGCCAAACATGGCATTGAGCCTATTCGCTTCCCTCATCCTGCCCTCACTGAAATCCTGCAGGAGACCTACGGTGTCATCGTCTACCAGGACCAGGTGCTTCTCATCGTCCAGGCCTTTGCAGGTTACAGCCTGGGCGAGGCAGATATTGTGCGCAAGGCGATGGGGAAGAAAATCCCCGAGGTGATGAAAAAAGAGATGCAGCGGTTCCTTGCCGGTGCCAGGAAAAAGGGCTTCTCCAAGGAGCTGGCAGAGCAGGTGTGGAGCCTTATCGAACCCTTCGCCGGTTACGCTTTCAATAAGGCACACAGCGTAAGCTACGCCATGATTGCCTACCAGACCGCCTATCTCAAGGCGAACTACCCGGTAGAATTCATGTCCGCCCTGCTTATCAAACACATAGGACAAGCAGATAAAACAGCTCTGGCTGTTTCAGAATGTCACCGGCTTGGCATCAAGGTCCTGCCGCCGGATGTCAGCCGGAGTGGGGAGACCTTCACCATTGAACAAAATGGCGATAATCCTGAGGCTATTCGCTTCGGGCTGGCAGCGATTAAGAATGTTGGTGCCTCAGCAATCAGACCCATTATCGTTGCTAGAGAAGAAGGTGGCCCGTTCAAGTCAATTGAGGACTTTTGCCGCCGGGCTGACCTCAGAAACCTTAATAAACGGGCACTGGAAAGCATGATTAAAGCCGGAGCGCTGGACTCTCTGGGGAACCGCGGCTCCCTTCTGGCCGGTGTGGACCGTATACTGTCCCTGGCGCAAACAGAGCAGCGCCTTAAAGAAAAAGGCCAGTCCACCATGTTCGACCTATGGGGACAAAGTGTGGAAGTTCCCTTGCCCGGGCTTGAACTCCAGCAGGTAGAAGTGCCCGCAAAAGAGAAGCTAGCCTGGGAAAAAGAACTATTAGGGGTTTACCTCTCCGAACACCCATTTACTCAGGCCTCTAAAGGGCTGTCCTCTCAAGTTGATGTTTTCTGCGGGCAAATCAGCGAGGAAATGATAGGACAGACAGTGGTTACTGCAGGGACAGTCACTTCAGTACGGCAATCCTTCACTAAAGATAAACGTCCCTTTATCAGCGCTGTCATCGAAGACTTCGGAGGCAGTATAGAAGTGACGGCTTGGCCCGACGTATATGAACGGACCAAGGACCTCTGGCAAGAAGGGAATACTCTCTTAGTCAAGGGCAAAGTGAAGGCCAGGGGCGAGGGCGTGCAATTGACCTGCTTTACGGTGTCATTGTACCAGCCCGGCAGTGTTGAGGAGTCTCCCGATTTAGTCAAAACACCGCAGTCAGTCCCTACTCGACGCAGGTTGCAGATAAATATCCCCGTATCTGAGGATTCCAGCGCGGACATTTCCCGTCTCCAGCAAGTATTTGATGTCCTGAGTAGATTCCCGGGAGATGATGAAGTCCGTCTGGACATTGTTAGTAACGAAGGGGTTACCAAACTAGAGGCGTCACCTACAGGATATTGCCCGGAACTTCACCGCAAACTGGTCAGTTTATTAGGGGAAGGCAATCTGATTGTGTAAAATCACGACTGACTTGATTTAGCTGGTAGCATTCTATCGAGCAGTTTCCATTTCGAGAAGACGCTTTTTCAATGCCAGGCCCCCGCCGAATCCACCCAGCTTGCCATTGCTCGCGACCACGCGGTGGCAGGGCACAATAATGGGGAAGGGGTTTCGAGCCAGCGCTCCGCCAACTGCTCGGGATGCCCGAGGGTTCCCTATCTGGCGGGCAACCCATGCGTAAGTTCTGGTCTCCCCGTAAGGGATGGAGCGAGTGGCGTTCCAAACATCCCTGTAAAAGCCGGTAGCGCCACAAAAATCAAGGCTGTCGGTAAAAGATACCTGCTCACCATCGAAGTAGCGCTGAAGCCGATAGGGAAGGTCATCAAAAGCGGAAGTACCTTCAACGGCATCGTCTGCAAATTCTTTTATCTCAGATAGCACTGCCTCTCGAGATAATTTAGGCAGCGTAAGGAGAGCCAGCCCTGACTCTGAACCACCCAGACCTACGAACCCAAATTTAGTACTGACGACTGCATACTTAATCATTGAATCAAGCTCCTTAGCCAAAATTGAGGTTATCAAAGGCTGATAACATTTTTACTATAATCCGAATCATCTGGATTTGCAATCAAAAATAGTTCCCACAGGATTATCGTAATTTTATTACTTGTATTTGTTGTACCAATATGATATGATGGCTTCGGATTGGCTGAGGAAGAGTTGCCCAGGCGCGGGCTAAAGAGTTATTTGTGAGGAGTTAGAGTTCGGAAATGGTGACAGAGAAAGAGAAGGCGCTTGATATGGCGATCAGCCAGATCGAAAAGCAATTCGGCAAAGGTTCGATCATGAGGCTAGGGGAAGCCTCTGCAAGAGTGGCAGTCGAGGTTATTCCCACAGGGTCGCTCTCTTTGGACCTGGCCCTTGGAATTGGCGGTATTCCGCGAGGGCGGGTGACTGAGATTTTTGGCCCTGAAGCTGCCGGGAAATCAACTTTGTGTCAGCACATAATAGCTGAGGCTCAAAAGGCTGGCGGGAAAGCAGCGTATATAGATGTGGAGCATGCTCTCGATCCCACTTACGCTGCCTGTTGTGGGGTTGAACTGGATGACCTGCTTATCTCCCAGCCGGATACCGGAGAGCAAGCCTTAGAGATCACCGAAACTCTGGTTCGCAGCGGGGCCATAGATATAGTGGTCATCGATAGTGTGGCCGCTCTTGCCCCGAGGGCAGAGATCGAGGGGGAGATGGGAGATGCCCATGTCGGATTGCAGGCGCGGTTAATGTCACAGGCGCTGCGTAAACTGTCAGCGGCCATAAGCAAGTCTCGTACAGCGGTGGTATTCGTTAACCAATTAAGGGAAAAGGTGGGCATTATCTTTGGCAATCCTGAAGTAACTCCAGGAGGTAGAGCTCTCAAATTTTACAGTTCGGTAAGAATCGATCTGAGGCGAGTGGATAACATTAAGGTGGGAACCAAGATAGTGGGTACCAGAATCAGGGCAAAGGTAGTCAAAAACAAAGTCGCTTCCCCTTTTAGGTCAGCCGAGTTTGATATAATGTTTGGTCAGGGAATCAGCAAGGATGGCGACTTACTTGACCTTGGAGTAGTGATGGGGATTATTAAAAAGAGCGGCGCCTTTTTCTCCTTTGGAGACACTCGAATTGGTCAGGGACGTGAAAACGCCAAAGAATACCTGAGACAGCACCAAGACATGGCACAAGAGATAGAGCGCCAGATCAGAACAACCGCCAGCGCACAAAGAGAATTTTTCTCTGCCGACTCCGAACCTGCATCCGCAGACTGACTCCGGTCCCACGCTCCGACGCCACAGCCTGGCCTTCCTAAGTAGGAATGTCTAATCTTGCCTCACGTCAATTCAAATCAGGGAACGAGTATGAAGACCATAACTGCTATTGAGTCGCAGAAGGCGCAAAGGGGGAGGGTCAATGTATTCCTGGATGGTGCTTTTGCTTTCAGCATAAGTAACCCTGTAGCAGCCACCATCGGTCTTCAAGAAGGGCAGAAATTATCATCTACCGAGATCGAAAAGCTCAAGAACGCTGAACAATTCCATCGGTCCCTTAATAGCGCGCTTAGGTTTCTGAGCCCGCGTCCCAGGAGCGAGGCAGAGATAAAAATCAGGCTGCGCCGTCATGGTTACGAAACTAATGTAATTCAACAGGTGCTTGACAGGCTAAAAGAGCAAAAGTTGGTAGACGATAACGCCTTCGCCCAATACTGGCGTGAGAACAGGGAGAGTTTTAAGCCCCGCAGCCGCCGCCTCATTGAGATGGAGTTGAAGCAAAAGGGAGTAGACGCTGAAACAATTGCCGAGACCACTGAAATGGTCGACGATGACAGCGCTGCCTACAAGGCAGCGCAAAGAAAGGCCATCGCGCTGGCAGGTTTGGATTACCCAAACTTTCGCAAACGTTTGGGGACTTTCCTGAGGCAGCGTGGCTTTTCCTATGAGGTGATAAATACGACTATAGAAAGGGTATGGCAGGAGCAGGGCAATATACAACCCGACCTGCAGTCCTGCGGTACAGAAAGAGGGTTTTAAAAAATGAATGTCATTTATTTGGCAGTAACAGCTATCGCAGCGCTGCTCATTGGTGGAGCAGTTGGTTTCTTTATCAGAAACCTTATTATGGCGAGGCGAGTCCATCTTGCTCGAAGAGATGCCGACAAGATTCTGGAGGAGGCATCTACCAAGCAGAAAGAGATACTCCTTGAGGCCAAAGAGGAGGCAATAAAGATCAAGGCCGATGTTGAGAATGAGACTCGGGGCCGCCGCTCCGAGCTCCACCGCCAGGAAAGGCGCTTGGCACAAAAAGAGGAAAACCTCGATCGTAAAACCGAGGGTATTGAACGGCGGGAGCGCAGCATCAGCTCCAAGGAGAAAGAGATAGATAAGTCTCTGGCACAGCTTGACGAATTAAAGAAAAAACAGGTGCATCAACTTGAGCTCATCTCGGGCATGTCCACGCCGGAGGCTAAAACGTTGCTGTTGACCACAGTCGAGGAAGAGACCCGGCAGGATATGGCAAAGCGCATCCACGATGTAGAAGCTCAACTGAAAGAGGAGGCTGAGCAGAAAGCCCGTGAGGTTATCGCCTTCGCCATCCAGCGATGTGCTACTGATGTTGTCTCTACCAGTACGGTCTCCGTGGTTCCTTTGCCATCAGATGATATGAAAGGACGGCTCATAGGTCGTGAGGGTCGCAATATCAGGGCCCTGGAGAATGCTACCGGCGTCGACCTTATAGTAGACGATACACCCGAAGCCGTTACAATATCGTGCTTCGACCCGATTCGCCGCGAGGTAGCCCGGGTATCGCTAGAGAATTTGATACTTGATGGCCGCATCCATCCTGCTCGTATTGAGGAGGTGGTGGCCAAGGCTAAGGATGAGGTAGACGCCATTATACAGACCGAGGGAGAGCAAGCAGCATATAAGGCGGGCGTGGTGGGACTTCATCCTGAGCTCATCAAGCTGCTGGGACGACTTAAGTTCCGCTTCAGCTACGGACAGAACGTGTTAATTCACAGCATTGAGGTATCATATCTTGCTGGAATGATTGCAGCCGAACTGGGCGCTAACGTTAATATAGCTAAGACAGCAGG
>DAOUMT010000228.1:0-10753 GCA_034409195.1 Dehalococcoidia bacterium | reverse complement strand
GCTTAAGGAGTTATCCGGGTCCAGCAAAGAATTGAATCTATACGGGATAGATTTATCGCCGGAAATGATAGAGGCCGCGAGGGTAAAATTGAAAGACGAGGGGCATGTTGAACTTTATGAAGGGTCTGCAGCGGATTTACCTTTCGAGTCAAATTACTTCGATTACGTTGTGTGTATGAATTCATTGCATCATCATGCCAACCCCGAACAATCCCTCACCGAGATGGCACGAGTTCTTAAGCCCGGCGGCGTGATGATACTTATGGACGGCTTCGTAGATTCGACTGTGCGAAAAGCACTTTCCCAAATTGCCCGTGTCTTACGAAACGAGGGCAAGGTTCAACGATTTAAAAGGAAAGAATTGCAGCGCATTTTCCGGAGTCTGGGATATCAATCTATAACACAGCAAACATATTTATTCTTTATGCTTATTACGTGTGGCACTAAGGCATAGGCACAGAAGAATCTGAACTTTTAAAGATATAGGGGCATAGCGCGCTATGCCCCTACCTGTAGCGTCGCCACTCCCGTGGCGACGAGAACCCATCGTGAATCCTGTCACGACGCTACGTTTGGATTACCGCTTGCGCCAGTATATTAGTAACGGTAAAATGTGCCAATCGGGAGAGCTATCTTTTGCGGAGGTGAGACTATGATAGGCAGCAAAGAGAAGTATGCCATTGTAACAGGCGCTTCGTGCGGAATCGGTTATGAGATAGCAAAGATATTGGCTAAGGATGGCAAGGACATTGTGGTAGTAGCCAGGAATCAAGACAGGCTTGAAGGCTTAAAACGAGAGATTGAGAACAAACAAGGGACGAAAGTGAAGGTACTGGTCAAAGACCTGTCCAACCCGAAAGCTCCGCCGGAGATATTCTCCGAACTAGAAAAAGAGAAAATTGCCGTAGACGTACTGGTCAACAACGCCGGCTTCGGTGTTTACGGCATGTTCCAGGAAACAGACCTGCAAGAACAGCTGGACATGATCCAGGTGAACGCCGCTTCCCTGGTCCATTTGACCAAGCTGTTCCTCAAGGGAATGGTGGAGAACAAATCAGGCTACATCTTGAATGCTGCATCTTTGTGCGCATTTCTATCCACGCCGTTGGAGTCAGTCTACTGCGCCACCAAATCCTTTGTCCTGCATTTCTCGGAAGCTCTGGCCAACGAACTGCGGGGGACAGGCGTCAAGGTTACCATTCTTTGCGTTGGTCTGGCGAGCACTGAGTTTCATAAGAGAGCACGTATGGATAACTGCAGGGCCACCAAGCGGAAAATGATGGAGGCTGCCACCGTTGCTGAAGCCGGATACAGGGCTTTGAAAAGGGGAAAGCTCATCGAGATTCCCGGCATGGAATACAAATTTGCGCCTTGGTTTGCCAGGTTTGCTCCCAGAAATTTGGTCACCAGAGTCGTCCGTTCGCAGCACGAGCCTGTGTGAAGCCGTTCAGTGATTAGGGTTTTTGGGACTAAAGTCACATACAATTCAAAATACTATGGGTACTATATGATAAAAAGTAAAGGGGAAACCCTAAAGGAGGTGTGAAATGGCTGAGAGATACGCACTGATCAGAAGGGAACCGTTTAGCGAGATGGCTCCTTTTGATAGTGAGATGGACAGTTTCTTCGATCGTGCTCTGAGCATCTTTGACTTACCGCTCTACATGCCACGGACTTTCGTCTTGGGGCGCCAACTTCTGGCTCCAATGGAGGTCTTCGATAGTGACGGACATACGGTAGTCAGACTAGAACTGCCAGGCATGACAATGGAGGATATTGACATCTCGGTGTCAGATGGTCTACTCACCATTAAGGGAGAGAAGAAGGCAGAGAAAGAGATCAAGGAGGAGGGCCGCTATTGCTCCGAAAGGACCTATGGTAGCTTCCGCCGGACGCTCTCTGTTCCTCATGACCTTGATGAGAGCAAGATCCATGCCACCTATGACAATGGTGTCCTTGAACTCCTACTGCCCAAGCCTGAGGAGAAGAAGGGACGCAAGGTAAAGGTTCAAGCCAAAAAAGCCAAAGGGTAAAATAAGCCCTGTAAGCTAGTGGAGCGGCCGCCCGGGGAAATACCCCTCGGACGGCCGATTGCTATTTCTTATAGATTGACAAACAATCTCCAGCTAGCTGCTAGATTTTATGTAGCCTCGGCATTATACTAGCGGGAGTTTACGAGATTTTGAGACGTTCCGGGTATCTTTAAGATGAGTCAGAGTAGAATTCCTGGCTGGCTGGTCAAGAGCATCTGGCTGGCAGTATTACTCCTGCTCTATCTGGCTTACTTTCCGCTGAACAATGCGCGAGGGTACATTCACTCTCTGGAAATGGCCCTAGACGACCGCATCCCCTTGGTGCCTGCATTTGTCTTTCCCTACCTCTCAATCTATGCATTGCTGGTCATATCAATATGGCGTTTTCTGAGAGCCGAGACAAGGGTATTTACCATAGCTGCACTGGCTATTAGCTTAGACCTAGTGTTAAGCTACCTAATATTCCTCTTTTACCAGACCAGGGTCGAGCGTCCCGTCATACTCGGCTCCGGCATCTCATCCAGCATCCTGAGTTGGGTCTATTCGATAGACAAACCCTTCAATGCCTTTCCCAGTCTGCATACCTCCATATCCACGCTGCTTGCTCTGCTTTGGTGGAAGACAGGTTCGCGCGTTGAACCGATCATAGTGCCGTGGGCAGCACTCATTATCGCCTCTACCCTGCTCACCAAGCAGCATTATATTGCGGATGTCCTCGGAGGGATAGCCGTCGCTCTGGTGAGCTACTACGGTGCAGTTAGATTCGGCAATCTTGCATCAAACAATGCATTAAGAAGATTTACGTTCTGGAGAAGACCCTCGCGATAGACCCCTTCAGCATCCTTTCTTGAAATTCTATTGTCCCTTCCTCTGATGCGCTAATCTCTTTATAACTGCCTTTTTAACTGTCTTTCACAGCCAATCAAGTACCTTTTTCTCATCTGTATCCCCCGACATATCTATTGCGAACGAGGTAAAACGGCGCTAATATTCCATTGTGCTATTCTAGTACGAATATATTCTAATGCCTATATTAACTGAGAGGTGAATGCCATGAAGAAAGCACAAGATATTATGGCAAACGATGTTGTGACGGCAAATCCTGAGATGTCTGTAGCTGATGCTGCCAAACTGATGCTCGCAAAAGATGTGGGGTGTCTTGTGGTGTTGTGCGAAAGCAAAATAAAAGGGATAGTCACCGACCGAGACCTGATGACCTGCGCCGTACGGCAGCACAACGTCCAGGAATGCATTATTTCAAACCATATGAGCAGTCCGGTAATGACCGCGCCTCCCGATGTGCTGCTTATCCACTTGGCTCACTTCATGGCCGAAAAGCAAATTAAGCGGGTGCCTATAACTGAAGAGGGTCAGCTCGTTGGAATCATTTCCTTCTCAGATATTGCTGAAGACATGGATGGGCAGATTGCGGGCATGTGGTCGGAATGGCTCGAGCTAATAGCTGTCACAAAAACTTCTGCTCAGCATCGCCGAGGGAAGCGATTCGAAAAAAAGACTCCTGTTCGGCCTCATCCTGAAAAGCGATTCGAAGGTCTTTTCCTAACCTAAATCAAAGGATTGGTCAGGCAAAGCCGGATAAGGGACTAATCTCCTCTCTTAACCAGTACTATCCGTCTATTTACCGCCCGTGTGCAGGCATTTATCCTCAACTGTATAGCAATACTTCTTTGGAATAGGAGGCGGCGTGGAAATTTCCAGATTAGACCAATGCCCCAAATGCAAAGGCTATGTCATGCTGCAAAAGGACAGCTATGGCTGGTACGAGCAGTGCCTTCAGTGCAGCTACACTCACGATTTGCTGACTTTTGCCGAGGCTGAGCAGAGACGGGCTGAAGGAAAAGAGCTTGAGGAACTGCGCGGCCTGATGAAATCCTAAATCATCCAAACCATATGATTGGAAGTATTTTCGTTCATCGCCTAACCTTGGCTGGCTTCATACAGCCCGGTCAACTTTTCACTCAGTTGCCACAAACCCTTTTTCAATTTTATATCCCTGCACTTCGGTGAAACAAAACTGGGGTTCAATTTGTAGAAATACTTCCCCGTCACTCCTCTAACATCATCCGAGCTGGCCAGATAGATGCTGGTCTGGGCTCCGTCCCGCGGAGAAATCATCACCAAGCTTAGAACTTTCCTGAAAAGTTCCTGATACCAGCTTCCCTCCGGCCCGATTCTGTAAATATCGGTGGCGACGACGCCGGGATGTAAAGCATTAACTGTGATATCTGTCTGCTTCAGCCGTTCCGACAGCTCCTGGGTGAAAAGAATGACGGCCAGCTTGGAAGACGAGTAAGCCCCCGATAAACGGAATCTCTTTTTTAAATCAAGGTCGTTTAAATCGATTCGACCCCACAGATGAGCGATAGACGATACATTGATAATACGAGCTCCCTTTGTTTGTTTGAGCAGCAGCAATAGTAGATTCGTAAGTAAAAAAGGCCCCAGATAGTTCGTCGCCATCACCTTGTTGAACCCGTCTTCGGTTTCTCCACCTCCACCGCACATGATTCCTGCGTTATTTATCAGCACATTCAATTGCTGGTGCTTCTCGCGGAATTGACCGACTAGCTCCCGGATGGAGCGCAGCGATGTCAAGTCCAGCTGCATCACCTCAATTTGAGCATTGCCGCTTTCCCGTTTTATTGCCTCACCAACGAGATTAGCCTTGGTCAGATTACGGCAGGCCATCACAACAGCGGCGCCCATCTTAGCCAATCCCCTGGCTGTCTCCTTCCCTATGCCGCTGTTAGCCCCGGTGATCAGCACTATTTTCCCCTGCATGGTCTGCGTATCCAGGTTACTCATTGTCTATCACAGAACATAATCAGTCTCTTTTTTTGTATATGACCCAGGTCCCCAGAGCTTTGGCCACAAGCTGACCTCCGCTTTTTATTTCCGACTCCAAGATAGCGCTCTTGCTGCTCTTTTTTATAATAATCGTATCGCAGATGAGTTTGCCGGATTTTATCGCCTTCAAATACACTATGCTGACCTCAACACTGGCGCACTGCTCACCCTCTTCCAAGGCAGGAACGAGTGCAAAACCCATGCCCGAGTCCGCCATAGTGAAAAGAGCTCCCCCATGCACAGTCCCGTAGGGGTTTAGTAGCGAATCGGTTACATCCAGCGAGCACTGGCTGTAACCCTTCTCCCACTTGATATAAGTCAGACCATTACGCTTACTGAACCGGTCAAGTTCCGCAAATTCCGGTGAAATTTTTTTCGGCATTCTTCGTCCCCTTCTCTGTGCTGCATTATTCAGATACAGCTCTCATACTTCTTGCGGTAGTATAAATATCGCAGTAGAATACCGCAAGTGGTGTAAATCTCGCTGGAACTGAGGTTAATCCATGTTTGTGACCAAAAACGTCTATCAATTGAGCGGCAGGAGAGGCGCCCGACCCTGGGGTGCGAATGTATTTCTGCTGCTCGACAAAAACGTTACCGTGGTTGACACCGGGCTCGGAGGCAGGGCCGCAAGTATATTGAATGATGTCAGAAGGCTTGGCTATAAATCTTCCGATGTCGCCTATATCATTCTCACGCATCATCATGCCGACCACGTGGGCAGTTTGGCTGAACTGAAGAAAGCAACAGGAGCCAAAATAATGGCGCACACCGCCGATGCGCCGTACATAGACGGCACTCTGCCGCAGCCAGGGCCTGCCAGGCCGAAATGGCTGATGATGCTGTTATCTCCTTTTGGCAGGATGTGGGCCAGCATGCCCGCAGAGGTAGACAAGCTGCTCAACGATGGTAATGAGCTTCCCATGCTCGGCGGCGTCAGGATAATGCACACCCCGGGCCACACACCGGGTAGCATCTGCCTGTTCATACCGCAGGAGAAGCTGGTCATCGTCGGCGATTTGCTCAGCAACAGGTCCCGGCCGGGCTTGCCCTCACGGATTTTTACTGCTGACATGGTTCAAGAAGTTAATTCGATAAAAAAGCTGGCCAGCCTTGATTTCGATATCATGGCCTTCGGCCACGGCAGACCTGTTTTACACGAAGCCCATCATGCAGTCACCCGCCTTGTTGAGAAACTTGAAAGCAAGCGCGAAGTGTAAAGATTGTTTATTGAGGAGAGAAAGAGGAACGGTGAGATTGCCGCGGCCTCCTTCGGATGGCCTCGCAATGACACATCAGAAGGAGGCACTATATATGTCATTGCGAGGAGCGCAGCTCCGAAGCAATCTCTCGCACTCGCAGGTTAGGTATGAAGGTGCACCGCGGTCTTCTTCGGATGGTCTCGCAATAAGGGACAATGCAATGTGCGAAGGTTTTCGGCTGCACTAGCCTCATCTTTAACATAATTCTTCCGGCTGTTGTATCATGAGTGTAGATGTAGTCCTAGATAATGATTAGGGAGAGGCAATCATGAAGCGAGATATGGAGAATAAAAAGGGGGACGGGAAACAAAGGCTGTTGATAGTAGGCGGGGTCGCCGGCGGCGCATCCTGCGCCGCGCGGGCAAGGAGGATGTCCGAAAAGATAGAAATTATCATGTTCGAACGCGGGCGTTACGTCTCATTTGCCAACTGCGGCCTTCCTTACTATGTGGGGAATGTAATCGCCGACGAGAGAGACCTGCTGGTGGCTACACCTAATTTGTTCAGGAAGAGGTTCAATATCGATGTCAGGCTCCAAAGCGATGTCAGGTCAATCGACCGTCAGAAGCAGGAAATCGAGGTGCAGAATCTGCAGACAGGCGGGATATATCGCGAAAAATACAATGCTCTCGTATTAGCTCCCGGAGCGTCACCTATCCGACCACCTCTTCCCGGCATCGACTTGCCTGCCATATACAGCATCAGAACAATACCGGACAGCCGCCAGATAAGAGAATGGATCATCGAGAGAGAGGTCAAGCAGGCCGTTATTGTGGGCGGCGGATTCATCGGTCTGGAAATGGCGGAGAATCTGGCCAGAAGGGGCATCTCCGTAACTATTATCGAGATGATGCCGCAGCTCATGCCCCTGCTCGACCCGGAAATGGCTGTACTGCTTCAAGAGCATGTGATAGCGAATGGCGTCAATCTCTGTCTTGGTGACGCTGTATCCGGATTCTCTCGAAATAATGATGGTAACTCGATTACCGTATCTACAAAGTCAGGTAAAAGTTACTTCGCCGATATGGTTGTGCTCGCTATCGGGGTACGCCCAGAGATATCGCTGGCCAGAGAAGCAGGCCTCGAGATAGGGAAATTAGGCGGGATACGCGTTAACCAGCAGATGCACACCAGCGACAAGCACATCTGGGCGGTCGGCGACGCAGTAGAGGCACGTGACTTCGTCACCGGTGAGTGGACTCTGATACCGCTGGCCGGTCCGGCCAACAGACAGGGAAGGATAGCCGCTGATGCTATTCTCGGGCGCAATTCGGCATTTCGCGGCGTTCAAGCTACCGCAGTGTGTCAAGTCTTCAATATAACAGTCGCCGCCACCGGTGTCACTGAAAGAACTCTAAAGCGTATAGGTAATAGTGGCAAGATAGGGAAATACGAGAAAATCTATCTGCACCCCGGCCATCATGTAAATTATTACCCCGGAGCAAAACCTATCAGCATTAAGCTGCTCTTCTCGCTGCCAGACGGCAGGGTTCTCGGGGCTCAGGCGGTGGGTGAGGAAGGTGTGGACAAACGCATCGACGTAATCTCGATGGCGATACAGAAGGGCGGTACGGTCTTCGATTTGGAAGAGGCGGAGCTATGCTATGCGCCCCAGTTCGGGGCTGCCAAGGACCCTATCAATATTGCCGGCATGATCGCCTCCAATATCTTGCGCGGCGACGCTGGAGTAGCACAATGGGAGGATATCGACCAGACGCAGGGTATTATCCTTGATGTGCGGGAGCCAAGCGAGTTCCTTATGGGCCATTATGAAGATGCTATAAATATCCCGCTGGGTACGCTCCGGGATAAAATGGGTGATTTGCCGCGCGATAAGGAGATACTGGCATATTGCTCGGTGGGCCAGAGGTCGTATTACGCCTCACGTGCCCTGCGGCTCAATGGATTCGAAGCGAAGAATATATCCGGCGGCATGACGACCTACCTGGCGCGAAAGGGTTTGAAAAGCTCGAGACCAGATTGACTTTCAGTCGAGCTTAAATATTCGCTTTGCATTGCTGTAAAGAAAGAACTCTTTGACCTCTTCGTCCAGCTTCAGTTCATCGAACGCCTCTAAACATCTGGCAGCCGTGAGCATGGGAAAGTTGCTGCCAAAAAGAACTTTGTTACGACCGTGGCTATTGAGATAATTCACGAGTTCAGCAGGATAGCGTTTGGCAGTGTATGCTGAAGTGTCAATGAATACATTCGGGTGCTTTGTGGCAACAGCTATCATTTCTGTTGTCCATGGATACCCTATGTGACCACACACTATTCGGAGCTCGGGAAAGTCAAGGGCTACCTCATCGATGTACGGAATGGGCCGACCTGGTTCAGACGGGCAAAGAGGACCGGTATGCCCGACTTGAAGGCATACTGGAATATCAAGTTCGATACACTCTGCATAAAGTGGGTAATATCGCCTGTCAATAGGCGGCAGATTCCAAAACCACTGGACGATTCTAAGTCCTTTGAACCCCAGCTCGTTGACACAACGTCTGAGTTCTCGTACAGCCTCCATGGGTTTAAATAAATTCACTGAAGCGATTCCAACAAGACGGTCTGGAAATTGTTTGACCAACGAAGCTACCTTATCATTATGAATAAGAGACCCCTGCGGCCCCCACCATGCACATATCAGACCCTTTTGAACATGAGCCTGGTCCATTGCCGCTATCGTGAATTCAGCAGGTAACTCATCAGTAATTTTGTCCGTCCTCGTCCACCGACGTAACGATTCAAACATAGGATGGTTGACGAAATCTAGAAACGGATGTTGCATCCAGACATCGATGATCTTTCTTTCTGTCGCCATGGATAACTCTTTACAAGGAATTATCTTGCGTGAACATATTCTAATGCGCTGGCTACCCCCCTGATTATACCACTTATACAAGGCAACTTTCCCAAGCTGTGAATCGGCCTCATAATGCTCGGTTTTGACGATATATATTATAATGATGATTAAAAAGTCTATGCTGAGCAGACATCCGTATGTCTTTGCGAGGAGTGCAGCGACGAAGCAATCTCTTCGCACCCGTGGTACGAAGGGGAACGTGAGATTGCCACGGCCTCCTGCGGATGGCCTCGCAATGACACATAGGAGGTTCAATCTGCTCAAATAGACTTAACTTGAATTGACCTGTAAAGGAGAATCAATAATGTCGCCGGTAAAGTACATCGAACTCACCAGAGCTGCCTTCTCGTCTCAGGGGTTCCCACCTTATCAGTGGGTGGAAAACGAGACCGCTCCTTTCACTCCTCTTACAAAGGAGCTCAGGAAATGCCGGGTAGCGCTGCTCAGCACAGGCGGATTCTATATCAGGGGGAAGCAAGACCCCTTCAATCCCACTAAAAACGACTTGACTTTCAGGGAAATACCCAAGGACATCGATGTCAGAGAGTTGGCTATAAGCCATGAAAACTACGACCATACCGATGCCGAGCGGGATGTCAACTGCGTTTTCCCCATAGAGCGCTTCAGGGAACTGGGAAAAGAGGGTTATATCGGCGAGCTTTCTCCGGTAAACTACACCATCATGGGGCGTATCTTCCGCCTCACTGTCCTCAAGAATGAGCTGGCGCCGCAGTTACTCAACGGGCTGAAAGCGCAGCGTGTGGACGTCTTTTTCCTGGTCCCGGCCTGACCGCTCTGCCACCAGTCCGTGGGACTGATCGCCAGGGCGGTGGAGGAGGGAGGTATACCGACCATCTGTTTAAGCTCAGCACGTGATATCACAGAGTCGGTGAAGCCGCCGAGGTCGGTTTTCGTAAACTTCCCGCTGGGACATACCAGCGGGAAACCGTTCGACCGCGAGCTTCAGGTGAAGATTATTAAAGATGCGTTCGATGCTCTTAAATCTATCAAGAAGCCAGGCACTATTATCGACCTCCCCTACAAGTGGCAGGACGATGACGATAGCTGGGAGAAAACAGTAGGTATATAATAGGCAGAATATTTGCCCGTTAAACTAGAAAGTCAGAGGATATCTCATGGCAGACTTAAAACAGGCTAACCCGGCGGCACTTGGACTGGGCGGCTTTGCACTGACAACCTTCCTGCTCAATGTTGTCAATTCGGGGCTGATTTCGGGAAATAACCTGGGGATGATTCTACCGATAGGTATCTTCTACGGAGGTCTGGCTCAGTTCTGTGCGGGCATGTGGGAGTTCAGGCGCGGTGATACCTTTGGCGCCACCTGTTTTTCTTCGTTCGGCGCCTTCTGGCTGGGCATTGCGCTCCTGATTATTCTGGAAAACACCAAGGTGATAGCCCCCGTGCCGCGTGAGGGCATGGCAGTGCTGTTCATTGCCTGGGGTATCTTTACCGCTTACGCCACAATAGCTTCGCTGAAAGTTAACAAGGCTGTGACAGCCATATTCGTAACGCTCATAATTCTCTTCTTCCTGCTGGCAGCAGGTGAATGGAACACCACAGTCCACAAAATAGCAGGCTATGAAGGTATCCTCTGCGCATTGATAGCCTGGTACACTGCAGCAGGGGTGCTTATCAACACACTTTTTGAGAGAGAGGTATTGCCGTTGGGCACGGCAAAATGAATGTCTTATAGCGAAAATATACTTATACCG
>DAOUMT010000227.1:0-3889 GCA_034409195.1 Dehalococcoidia bacterium | reverse complement strand
ACTTAAGGCTGTCCATGATTATATAGGTCAGTTCGTTGGTAGCATCCCGACCCAGGCGGTCCTGGCCACCTATTGTTATATAGCGGGGTGTCGTATGAGCACCGCTGGCCATTATGGGTGCGTTGAAATCTGTGAGCTCTGTAAGCTTGAGCCAGATATTCTGAATAAGCTCTTTAGCCTGATCTGGAGTTATGCGGCCTGCTTCCCTATCTTTCTTGTAGGCTGGATACCATATCTGGTCGACCCTGTCTCCGATGCCTACCGTCTGGATATCAAGCACTCTGACCAAAAGCATGACGAGGTACCAGCACTGCAGGGTCTCGAAGAATGTTCGAGGAGGGTTGTCGGGAACCCATTCGCATGCCTCAGCGATCTGTTCTAACTCTTTTCTCCTTGCCTCATTCTCCTCACGACCGGCTTTTGCTCTGGCTAATTCAGCATACCTTCGTGCCAGTCGAATAGCCGCCTCAATGCTTATGATGACTGCCTCGAGAAAATCCTTCTTTTTCATGAACTCACCCGGACGGCTGTGGATCAATTCCCCGTTGCTTCTTATTTCGCGTAACTTAGTCTCAGCCTCCTTTTTTATGCCGTTCAGTCCTATCCTAAATAACTTCTCATAATTCGGCATCTGTCCGATGTGAGCCCCGTGCAACCAAAGGAACACTCCATGGTTCATGTAAGACCAATATTGTTTATCCTGTTCAGTGAGCATATCCCGCTCAGCACCATGTACTGACCTACTGAGCCAATACTTATTGATTGCATGCATTTCCACTCGTTCCATCTCGCTTAACATGTCTCTGTAGACTGAGTCTATAGCCTTATCCACCCACCTGGAGTACAATTCGGGATAACTAATCACATCGTCGACATATGCGCCGACGCAACCTGCGATTCGGTCATTTGGCCCTATATCTATGGTCTTGTGATCCAGGTAATTAGCCATCGCCTTAGCCCTTCTAATAACGATGGGCTCACCCTCGGTATCTTTATAGGATTGTGTAATGAAACGGGCGCGCTCGATATCAAGCCTCAAACTCGGACGTATGTAGTTTTTCTGCCCCAGTTTCTCTAGTCCGACCCGCCCTTGCCGTTGCCCCATCATAGTCCTGTAACGGACCTGGTCTGCTTTTCCCTCGGCCAAGGTTCTATCCGCTGCAGTAGTCATTTCAGCCTCCTTCCCTCAGTTTCTGAAGTGGATGCTTGTGCAATATAAGACAATTTACCTTGTCTGCAGTTAAAAAGTCATAAAATTCCGACGAGAACTATGGAAAACTTATCACATTTTGTTAGGCAATTTCGCAGACTTTCGTTAAATAGACGCGTGCTTATTAAACAAGATATCCTCATCCGAGTCAAGTGCTCGATCTGTTGTCTCTCAATCTCCAGGGTAATCTTTCTGCAGGAGTCACGATGTGCGCTCAAGTCCATGTTCAAATTTTTCGCGTATCCTTCATCTCACTACAGAAGGAGCGTTCGGTGCCAACTCCTTGCGCTCTGTACCCTGAATTACAGCGATAACGGCTCACCTATCTATAGCTTTAAGTTAGCGAGTGGCTCCTAATAATGCTTCGTCCAAAATGTCGACCTAACGTCGGTCGTAGACACTCTCAAACTCCTTGCGCAAGTTAAAGTATGCTTCCACGATTCGAAAATATTCAGCCCCGACATCCTTCTCATCTTTAGAGGATTGCAGTATCTTCTCAGCTACGGGGATGGTCAACATGGCACATATTAGGTCCTTGGTCTGGGATGACATTACCATTTTTGAACCTCCTTTAATTCATATCTCTTATGACGTTCTATTTACCGCTGGATGATATCCAGGCGCAGTTTATTACATAACACTATTGCTACGCATAGAAACTACAATCTGGGAATTAGCTATACTGACCTTGTTATCTTATATTTGTACTATTGAATGTCTACTGTCAAACCAAATGTTTGAATAGGTGTAACTTCTTCCCCTTGCTGTTGCGGCGGGCCGTAGTCGATGGCAATAGTGCAAGCGCCCTGTGTTAAAGCTTTGAAGGTAAAAATCTCTTTGCCGCCAGCTCCCACTTGACCTATATATACATGGTCGGATTGCTGTAAGATGGTCTCGTCACTCACCCATGAAGACCAACTGTAACCGGTTCTTGGATCTGATGGCAGGGTAACTGTGAGCGAGTCCCCTACAGACATTTCGACCTGTTTGCCAGACCATGAGAGGTCTACATTGATGCTTTTCCCTTCTCGTGCACAGGCTAAAACTACTACAGCTGCAATAATCGAGACAAAAATTAGCCTTAAGGCTGTCCAAAAGGCTTTTTTCATTTCAATTACTCCTAATATTTATTTAAAGGAAAACAGCATAGACCAGTTTACTTCTTACAGTATATCAGATTCAGGCTATAAGACATATTGATGATAATTGATGCGCACTGCTTATTTGTCAGTGACATAAGGTATGATGCATGTATACACTGAGGAAATAACCTATGGGCTTGAGCTTTTCTAGAGCATCAAAGCAGACCTATTTGAGGAATGATTTTATGGTATGTAATATGAGTCCAGTAAATAGGCTCAGGGCACCAACTACGCAAAGTAATACAGCCATTAAGGCAGGGCCCAGCCAGAAAGCATGGTAAGTATCCCACCCCTGAATTACCCTCCACCCTTCCCAAAAACCAACTGCCAGCATGGCAATCCCCGGTACCCCGAAGAAGAAAAGTGGGATCCTCCTGCTGATAAGTCCAAATATACTATTTAACACCCCTATCCCATGAGCTATAGGGCTCCGCTTTGACTTGCCGTAGTAACGGACGCCTACGGGAACCTCTATGACTCTGAGACCGGCGTCGTTAGCCAGAAACTGCATCTCTGATTCTACAGAGAGTCCTTGTTCAACAAACGAAAATGCTTGTATAGCTTTTACAGAGAAAGCCCTAAGTCCGCTCTGGGAGTCGGTCATCCTTACCCGCGAACCCAGGTTAGTGAACGAGGTAAGCACATAATGTCCCCACCTTCGGAGCCTAGGGATATAGCTCTTTGTATCTAGATAGCGAGAGCCCACTACCATATCTGCCTTGTCCTCAAGCACAGGTCTTACCAGATAGGGGATATGCGCTGGGTCATGCTGCCCATCGCCATCGAGAAGGACTAGTACTTTACATCCGCTCTTTTTGGCATGCTCGAAAGCCGTGTTGACGGCAGTGGCTTTGCCCTTGTTTGAGCTATGCTTAATCACCAGAGCGCCAGCCTTTTCTGCGACCGCAGCCGTTTTGTCAGTAGAACCATCATCGATTACCAGAACCTGATCCACATAATCCTTCGTCTGTAGTGCAACGCTGCCGATGAAGAGTTCCTCATTGAAGCATGGGATAGCAGCAATGATCTCTCCACCCTGCCGAGGGTGCTCAGCGCGTATAATACTCTCACTGGTTCCGGTAGTCTGCCTTTGTTTATGGTTCCTGTTCATTGCGTTTCTGCATGTCATGATAACATAATGTTCCGAGTTGGGCAAACACCATGCTCGAGTAAGTATACTGAGAGCACCTTACATAGGTTTGCTGTGCAGCATGGATAATCTTTGCTATCATGATAGTACTATAGTATCATTAGAGCATGAAGAGCAACAAGACTAAGGTTTCAGTCATAGTAGTCAATTATAATGACATATCTTATCTTGAAAATTGTCTTCGCTCTGTATTCGCCCAGAAATACCTGAGTTTTGAGGTCATACTGGTTGACAACAAATCAACAGATGGTAGCTTGGAATTTGCCAAGCGAATGTTTCCTGATTTAGTGACAGTTGCAAATGAGAAGAATCTTGGCTATCCCGGCGGCATAAATTCAGGCGCAACTCATGCCAAGGGCAAATACCTTGCTCCACTCAACGTTGATA
>DAOUMT010000226.1:0-3377 GCA_034409195.1 Dehalococcoidia bacterium | reverse complement strand
AAGTTAATCGGAAGTCTTGATTCTACTAATTTATCCTATATATCCACTAAGTTGTCTCAGGACGATATTTGGGGTGCTACCTCTGAGGAAGGCGGAGTATCAGCAATTCCACGAAAACTTACCAACTTTAGGGTGGTTATCCCGCTTAAGTACCTGCCAGATTTCCTGCGTCGAAGAATCAACAAGTCATAGCCACTCCGCCCGGGATATTCCAGCTGGTTGTTTCCCCTTTTACCTCTATCTATCCCAAGATGACCCTCATAGTTTGTATACGTGAGCAATGACCGGAGAATCTCCGCTGACGAGGCACGACAAATTGCCCGTAAATGGGGGGTGGAAAGGCCTGGCCAGCTTCTATCTGATGATTGCTGAGCACCCAGGCATCGAGGTGTAAATTTTCAGCGCCAGATTATCGAGGGCTCGTTCCGCAATGGAATGCAGCGGAACTCATGTTTGGGATACCCCACCATCATGGCCCCGAAGCACTTGTGCCCGCCTGGTAGTCTGAGCGCGGTGATGAGAGCTGGTGAGGAAGAGGCAGCCAGCAGGTACCCTGCCCAGCACGCCCCCAGACCCAGCGAGTACGCCGCCAGCTCCACATAACTCAGCGCAATAGAACAGTTCTCCTGAGCTAAAGCCGCATCTTTCTGGGCATGGGCCACTATGACATGGGGCGCGCCGCGCAGCACCCTGTCCTCCCCTCGCTCCCAAGCATTCACGAACTTGTCGAAGTGGAAAAGCTCGATCACCCGGGGCGATTTCCGTATCAGCATGTTCATCCATTCGATGACCAGCGCAGCTAGGCTTCTGGTTTCCCTGGGGTCTTCCACAATCAGCCAATGCACCGGCTGTGCGTTGTGTCCCGAGGGCGCATAGCGGGCTATATCTATGAGCTTGGTCAGCGTCGAATGAGGCACCGTTTTGTCCTGGTAGGCACGAACGGAGCGCCGCGACTTCAGAAAGAGCTCAACCTGCTCGGCTGTGGGCAGCAGCTTCTTGTTCACCGGAGCGCAGTCTTCCGGCTTCATGGTATCCAAGCTGACAGCTTCGAAAGGGCACACCGCGACGCAGTGGCCGCAGACGATACAGCGTTCTTCCTCTCCTTTGATCGTCGTGGGAAGCGCCCTGGGCTCTATCATCTCCAGGATGCGCGGCGGACATTCCTTAATACATATGCCGCAGCGAGTACATTTGACATCGTCGACTTTGAACACGCTCATGATAGCTCCTTTTGCAACAAATACGAAATACCAAGCACGAAACCCTAAACAAATTCAAAATTCGAGGAGAAAATTCAAAAGCGTTTAAGGATTTGTGTTTTGAACATTAGATATTGTTTAGAATTTAGACTTCGTCGTGCGCTCAGTCGAACGAAATTAGGATTTAGGATTTTATCTCACTCTTTATGGTGCCTGGCAACGTTGTCCTGATACTCGCCCCACTCACGGCCGATGCTGACGACCCATTCCTGGCGGTAGCTCAGGATGAAGTCCCAGGGGAAGTCGGCGTAGGTGCCGTGGTCTTTGACGCACTCCATATGAGGCTTTCCTGCGGCATTGAAAGTTGAGTCGCGGGCGTCGTGTATACCGTCGAACTCTACGGGGACGAAGCCCATTTTGTTGCAGGTGGCCAGGTCGTAGGCGGGGCTGGCATGTACCCACTTGCCATCTACGTACATCTCGGTGTAGCCATGCTGGATGAGCAGGTTGTCGCCACCTATCATGGCGCGGAACTTTTTGGACAGGAGATGGTCGCGGACATCCATGTAGCCCAGGCGGGAGGGTATACCCGCGGCGCGGGCCAGGGCCGCCAGGAGCAGGGCCTTGTGCTGGCAGTAGCCGTTACCTTTTTGCAAGATAGTGCTGGCCTTGAAATTATCGGGCGAAACGCCCTCGGCGTAGGGGTTGTGCCTGATGCTGTCCCTGACGAAATAGTAGACGGCTACAGCCTTCTCTCTGTCTGTTTTCAGCCCTTTAGTCAGCTCTGCTGCTTTGTTCTTGACCGACTCGGTCTCCCAGTCAATGAATTCGGTGGACTCTAAATATTTGTTCATATTAAAAGATGATAGGGGGCTTGAGTTAGGATGTCAAGGGTAAGTATAGGAGGGTGTTTAGAAACACAATTACCATTCCGTGCTTCACACGGAATCCAGAAAATACAGCTTCAAGATTACGGTGAAGGTATCTGGATACCGACTTTCGTCGGTATGGTAGACTCATTGCTAAACGACCTCAGTATAGCACAGCCCGGAAGAGCCGCCTTTCCAGCGAAGGGCAACCAGGAAGGACAAAGAGTTAGACGAGAGGAGCTTCAACAGACGTTTGTCAAGAGCTCAGCGTCTATAAGAAAAAGAGAGAAACAACAGTCTGTGGATGAATTTAACTAGGTAAATTCAGCTGGGGCAGTCGGCCGAAATACAACTGGCTTGGGGCTGGCTGCCTTAAGCGCTTCAGTGTCCCATTGTATTTTATATGTTTGGAGAGATTTATGAGGTGTGGTGCGGACAAGAAAGAGGCCTTCATAGGTAATGGATACTTGTAGATTGGCATTGTCCTCCCTTATAAGTTGCTGGTGGTGACTATCATGAAAAATACGGAAATGAATAACAAACCGTTGAACTTCGGAAGTTAAAGAAGGGACATATTCTTCGATTGGAGGGACTATATGCGTGCAATCTCCGATTTTTAGGGAAACACACGCACGAATATTGGAAGCTGGAACTGGGCCTGAATTATATAATGGCAACGATATAGTGGAGAGAATGAATGGAGGGGTATTCAGAGGTGAAGGGATGACCTCACCGGTGATTTCGCCAACTGAAATCCAAGGTCTGTTAGTTATCCGAGTCTGCAGGATCGCAAGAAGCAGAGAGAGGGAAGCAATGAAAAGAGCAGCATAGCTTATGGCTCCTGCAAAACCGTAGCGATTCCCAACCAGGACGATATAGACAGCGACGACAGTGGGAATCAAGACGAAGTTGATAGCGAGGCGAACGAGAGGATGATTACGAAGCCAAATCATGGAAAGATTATAGCATACTACGTCCAGACAGCTATGACAACAGCGTCGGAGGAGTTGCTGGGATTGATGAAGAGGACAGCGACGTTGCGGCCGGTGACCATGTCGGCGCTGGCGATCGCCCTCGAGGTGGGGACGTTGTCGAGCCACACGCTCAGGCTGCCGATAAGCTGGATGCTGGCTAGATAAGTGCCAGAGTCAAAAGATTTGAGCACGCCTTTTTTAATCATGTTTCACCCTCACCTTCACCTCTCCCGTCAAGGGAGAGGAATCTTTAAATCCCCCTAGCACCCTTTCCCAAAAGGGGAATTCTTTTCTATGTCATTGCGAGGCCATCCGAAGAGAGGCCGCGGCAATCT
>DAOUMT010000225.1:0-4845 GCA_034409195.1 Dehalococcoidia bacterium | reverse complement strand
GGTAATGGCTCCTCTAACCCTCACCGCTTACGATGTGGGAATAATGCTGGGCCTTAAGGGTTTCGTGGCATCGGCGATCGGCGGCTTTAAGAGCCCTCTGGCTACAGTGTTCGGGGGGCTACTCCTGGGTGTCGTCGAATCCTTTGTGGTGGCGGCCAACTGGGGGCCATTCACTTCTGCGTACAAAGATGTTGTCGCTCTGGTCGTACTGATGCTGATACTGCTGGTCAGGTCTGGCAAGATAGCAGAAGAAGAGAGGACAGCCTGATGTTAGCGAGGCTGACAAGCAAATGGTCATACCTTGCCATCGCAGCGCTCTTCGCACTTCTGATACTTGCACCCTTCAATTGGTTCCTGGGACATTACACCACCCTCATGATTTTCATCGGCATCTACACTATAGTAACAGTCGGCCTGTGCCTCCTCATGGGCTACACAGGGCAAGTGTCTCTGGGGCAGGCTGCTTTCTTCGGCATGGGAGCCTACATATCCGCTATTCTGAGCAAGACCTATGCTGTTAACCCCTGGCTGGCAATGCTGATAGCGGCCATCATGACCGGCGCTTTCGCCTACATTATTGGCTATCCAATCTTCAGACTCAAGGGAAATTATCTGGCCATGGCCACCCTAGGCCTGGGTTTGATTATGTGGATTCTGTTCAGGCAGCTAGGCCGGTTCACAGGGGGGCCTGACGGGATGTCGGGCATTCCTTACCTGTCCGTCGGAGGGTTTGTCTTTAATACCCCCTTCAAACGCTATTTCCTTGTCTGGTTCTTCTGCCTGGCTGCGATGCTTGTCTCACAGAATATAGTCAGGTCGCGGACAGGTCGAGCGCTCAGAGCTATTCACGGAAGTGAGGCCGCCTCCGAGTCGATAGGCATCAATGTGGACCAGTTCAAGGTAAAGATTTTAGCGCTCAGCGCTGTATATGCATCCCTGGCTGGAAGTCTTTTTGTTTACCATCTCCGCTTTGTCAGTCCGCAGTCATTTGATTTTATGGCCTCGGTAAAGCTGGTGGTTATGGCTGTGATAGGAGGGTTAGCCAGTGTGTGGGGCGCTATATTCGGCGCTGGGGCAACACGAGCACTGAGCGATGAGCTGCTGCTTAGATTCGGCCAGTGGGATATCGTCGTTTACGGGCTTATACTGGTGTTGGTGATGATTTTCATGCCGGAAGGTCTGTTCGTCAAACTCAAGGAGCTCTACGAGAGATTTCGGCTCAGATACGGACGGAGAGAGGCGCAACCTTGACCAAGTCTATAATATTGGAGACCAGAGGACTAAGTAAGGCCTTTGGCGGGCTGTTAGCTGTAAATAAGGTAGACATGACCCTGGAGGCAGGGAAAATCACTGCCATTATCGGTCCCAATGGCGCCGGTAAGACCACGCTATTTAATCTTATCGCCGGTGTCTACCCGGTGAGTAGCGGCGAGATATACTTTCAAGGTGCGCTTCTTAATAACATTCCAGCTTACAAAAGGGCCTCTTTGGGCATTGTGCGTACCTATCAACATGTCCATCTTTTTGGAAACATGACTGTTTTGGAGAACGTCATGTCGGGACGGCACCCGCGCAGCAGCTATGGCTTTTTCGAGGCTGCTTTTCGCCTGCCCAAGGCACGCCGTGAAGAGGAAGCCATTTCTCTCAATGCTATTAAATACCTTAACCTGGTTGGGTTAGGAACATATGCCGAGCATGAAGCTCTCAGCCTGCCGCTGGGTCAGCAAAAACTGCTGGCAATAGCTCGAGCTCTAGCTACTGAGCCCCATCTTATTCTGCTCGATGAGCCCGGTGCCGGGCTGAATACCCTGGAGAAGCGGCAGTTGAGCGACCTCATTCGCAGCATCAGGGAAATGGGTATCAGCGTTATATTAGTGGAGCATGACATGCCTCTTGTGATGGGCATTGCCGAATGGGTGATTGTCCTGGACAGCGGGCAAAAAATAGCAGAGGGTACCCCAGCGCAAGTTCAGAAAGACCCGAAGGTCATCGCCGCTTACCTTGGTGAGGAAGTGGAGTAATGTTGAGGGTTGAAGGTATATCTGCGTCCTATGGTCGGGTAACTGCGCTCAGGGAGGTCTCTCTGATAGTGAACGACGGAGAAATCGTAACCCTTATCGGGTCCAACGGCGCTGGGAAGACCACACTTTTGAATGCCATAGCGGGAGTGGTGCCTCTGAGGAACGGGAATATCTGGCTGGACGATCACAGGCTCTCCGGGCTTTCTTCTCACAAAACGGTAAGGCTTGGCGTAGGTTATGTGCCTGAGGGGAGGCAGACCTTCGGGGCGATGTCGGTCAAGGACAATTTAACCCTGGGCAGCTACTCGCAGCGTGGCCGTAACCCGCTGAGCACTCTAGGATTTGCTAGCTGGTTCCTGCGTCATCCCTCGGTTCAATCCAATTTAGAGATGGTGTTTAAGCTTTTTCCTATACTAAAGGAGCGGCAGAAGCAGCAGGCAGGCAGCCTCAGCGGTGGAGAACAGCAGATGTTAGCTATAGGGAGAGCGCTAATGTCTTCTCCCAAAATACTTCTCCTGGATGAACCGTCTCTTGGGTTAGCACCCAATTTGGTGAGGGAAATTCTGAAGCTCTTAATCAGGCTTAGAGATGAAGGGCTTACCATACTCCTCGTTGAACAGGACGCTGCCGCTGCCCTCAAGGTTGCCGACCGTGGCTATGTGATGGAAAGGGGACGGATAACCATTGAGGGCAAAGCTAAGGAGCTTTTGTTCGATGACAGGGTAAGGCAGGCATACCTGGGCAAGACAGTAGCCTAAGTCGTTATAGAGTGGTAAAATGGCAAAAGGTTTATTGTCCGACAACTTGTTGCCACCTGGGTAATCATTTTTAAACGCCCTCTTTAGGAGGCGGAACAAATTTGAAGCAGCTTTTATCCGGCAATGAGGCCATGGCGCTTGGGGCATATCATGCAGGGGTAGCCGTGGCAACCGCTTACCCGGGGACACCGAGCACCGAGATTCTGGAAAACCTGGCGCGCCGGGACGGTATATATGTTGAATGGTCAACCAACGAGAAGGTAGCTCTGGAAGTGGCTATGGGTGCAGCCTATGGAGGCATCCGAGCCCTGGCTTCCATGAAGCACGTTGGCTTGAATGTGGCTGCCGACCCTTTCTTTGCAGCCTCGACCACCGGTATAATCGGCGGACTGGTGGTTATATCCTGCGACGACCCTGGTGAGCACAGCTCTCAGGGAGAACAGGACAACCGGCACTTTGCCAAATTCGCCAAAGTCCCGATGCTGGAGCCTACCGACAGCCAGGAAGCCTATGATTTAATGGACTGGCTGTTTAAGATCAGCGAAGAATTCGATACCCCGGTGCTGCTCCGCTCTACAACCCGGATATCACACTGCAAGACGGTGGTGGATGTGAACAGAGAGCGCAAAGCCGACTTAAAGCAGCCTGCTTTCACACGCTCTCCTTCTAAATACGTGATGGTTCCCTCCAATGCCCGCCCCAGGCGCAATGTGATGGAAGACCGCATAGTCAAGCTGCGTTCTTACGTCGAAAACTTTCCCATGAACGAGATGATACTCGGCGATCGCAAGCTTGGCATAGTGTCCAGCGGAGTAGCTTATCAATATGCCAGAGAAGTCTTTAAGAACGCCTCCTTCCTCAAACTGGTAACAACTTATCCGATTCCGGTTGACCTAGTGCAACGCTTTGCCAAAGAGGTGGAGAGAGTGATTGTGGTCGAAGAACTCGACCCTTACTTAGAAGACGCGTTACACGAACTGGGTATCCCCGCAACCGGCAAAGACTTTATTCCTATCATAGGGGAACTTACTCCTGATATAGTGGAACAGGGCGCTGTTAAGGCAGGCCTGCTGCCAGCTCCCAAGCCTGTTCATAAGCCTGCTATGGCTGCGCAACTGCCGGCACGGCGTCCTCAGCTTTGCGCCGGATGTCCCCACGTCGGCACCGAGTATGTTTTGAGACAGCTATGCTTCCAGAATGCCAGCTCTCCTGGGCCGCTCAAGAAAGGCGAGGTTGTCGTCACCAGCGACATCGGATGCTACACACTGGGCGTTTATCCCCCCCTATCCGCGCTGGATACTTGCGCCTGCATGGGCGCCAGTATAGGCCAGGCTATAGGGCTGCAAAAGGCAGGAATCCCTAATAAGGTCGTGGCTGTATTGGGTGATTCTACATTTGTCCATTCGGGCATAACCGGACTGGTCGATGCAGTGTACAACCAAGGCAACATTACTGTTATCATCCTGGACAACGGGACCACAGCCATGACCGGGCACCAGGGGCATCCAGGCACAGGCATATCGGCGAAACGGACAAAGGCCACGGCAGTGAAGCTGGAGAAGCTGGTGGAAGGGCTTGGCGTCAAAAATGTCAGCGTGGTTAACGCCTTCGATTTAAAAGCTATCGAGTCCACTCTGAAACAGTGTCTGGAGACCGAGGGACCTTCAGTTATCATATCGCGAGGCCCATGCCCGTTGAATGCGAAATCTATTGGGAAGCCATTCAAGGTGGATGCCGACCAGTGCACTGGCTGCTATACCTGCCTTGATATCGGCTGTCCTGCTATATCACTGTCGGATGACACGGCCGTAATAGATGCCGGCGTGTGCCTGGGCACTGCTTGCGGTATCTGTGCCCAGGTCTGCCCCCAGGAAGCCATTTCGGAGATGCGAAAATGAAGGATGTTAACGTTCTCATGGTGGGTGTCGGCGGCCAGGGCGTGATCCTGGCCAGCGATGCCATGTCTGAGATAGGCATGAACAACGGCTACGACGTGAAAAAGACAGACTCGCTGGGAATGGCGCAGCGCGGCGGTAGCGTGGTGAGCCACGTCCTCTGGGGAGAAC